>NZ_JAXBME010000002.1:300000-481907 GCF_033963835.1 Cytobacillus sp. IB215665 | reverse complement strand
TTTACAACGAGTAAAATTTCAACGGCTTTTTCATTTCAGAGGTGGGTTTTGTCCCAGCCTCTTACAACACAAAAATTAAGAATAGAGCAATTGCTGCCACCGGTTTAATTGAGATATACCTTTACCCTCATTTAGTTGCTCCGTCGCTTTTTCAATTCCTCCTTCAATTGTAGGTGTTATATTAAATAAGAAATACCTAACCGCGGTGTTATAAATAACTTTTGCTCGCAACGGTAATAATTCTGGAGCTTGTTCACCGTTTAATATTCTTTTCATGATCGTTGCCTGCTCTTGCTTTGTAAGAACCTCATCATCTTTCTCATACTTTAACCCATACTGCTCAGGGTTTAATAAAAATGATTCTGCATGACTATTGGTTACCTTGTAAACAAAACTCTTACGATGGATAGGTAAGTCCTCTGATCCGTCTTCACCTTGGACAACATAGCCAACATCATAACTAGATTGTTGGATAATTGGAATGAGTTTATCTACTGCAGTTTTATGAAATACACCTACCATCATTTTCTTTGCATTTCCAAGGTTAAGCATTTTCTCAACTGTATTAATAATTGAACGAACGCCAATTTCTTCTCGAATATGCCTTATTTTTTTCAAAGGTTCACATAGATTTTCTGTCCAAACAAAGCCGATTTGATTACTCATAATTGAGTCCTCAATTTGTTTTGGTGTTGCATTTGTCTGAATCGATAATTCTGAGAGGATATCTTTAATTGTCATGCCATGTTTAGGAGGTAAAGTGTCACTACTATGTAATAAAACTGGCACACCAGCTTCCGCTAATAATAATGAAGTAGGAACAGTTGTAACAAAACCTTTCCTACCATCATATGGACCAGCAAAATCAATTAAGTCATCTGAAATGGTAGATGGAAGGTTTAGCTTCTTTGAGCACCCTTTAAGTTCATCGATAAAGCCAAGTACTTCACTATATGTTTCTCCCTTCATTCGCTCCGCTATTAAAAAAGCACTAATTTGTGAGTCGGTTGCCTTACCACTTGAAATTAAGCGTGCAGCTTCACGCATTTCTTCATAAGTTAAATCTTTTGAACCCTTTTTTCCTCTACCAACTTCTTTAATCCACTGTTGCACAGAAATCCCCCTTTTCAGTAATTAGCTAAGTGTGATTGTCAATACTATATCGTTTTTTTTTATCTATGAAAAGGAGAATGTATTATTAAACAATTAAATTCCCTTAATAGCAGTTGTTCAATCGCCTTGGAGAAAAGCTCTTTTTTGTTGCCATTATAACCAAACCGAAACATGTAGTTTTATACGTTGATCATCGTTTTATCAGAGAAAAGCCGCCACCAACTTAAGTTGCGTATAATTAAATCTTAGTACGAAAAACAACAATCAACGAGAAAACACATGACTAAATCGGCTTCATCTATTTTGAAAACATGCTAAAACGGACTTATTTTTACAGCGCATAGCTTAAAGCTTGGCATTTTACATGATGGGTCAAAGGAGGGATCAGTAATTCGATTAATATTTTGTATATCTCCCCAGTGAAATGGTACAAAGACTGTATCACGTCGAATTTTCGGTGTTATTTTGCATCGTACGACGACACTTCCCCTTTTTGACTCCAGCTTAACAAAACTTTTATCTTTAACTCCAAACTTCTTTGCGGCTAACGGGTGAATTTCAATATGTGATTCAGGATAACGCGAGTTGAGTGATGAACTTCGTCTAGTTTGAGTTCCTGATAAATAATGTGCTAATACTCTACCTGTCGTCAAGTATAGAGGGTAATCTTCTGAGATTGCTTCACGGTTAGGTGTAGTTGCTATGACTTTGATTACTGCTCTCCCATCTGTATGTGCAAACTGATCGCTAAAAAGCCTCTCTGTTCCTGGATGGTCACTATTTGGACAAGGCCAATACAGCTTTTCTTTATTATTTAACCTTTCATAAGTAACACCAGCATAATCAGCCCTTCCTCCTCGACTTGCTACTCTAAGCTCATTAAATATGTCTTCAGAGGTAGCGTAATTAAAATATTCTCCTTCTCCAAGTATTGTTGCAATATCACGAAGAATTTCCCAATCATGTTTAACTTCACCCGGTTTTTTTCTTTCACCATTTCTTAACGTTATTCTACCTTCTAAATTCGTCATCGTTCCTTCGTTTTCTAAATAAGAAGAAGACGGTAAAAGTAAATCTGCTAGTTGGGCAGTTTCTGAGATGAACATATCTACAACGACAAGAAAATTTAATTTTTTTAATGATTTTTCTACAAAAATCGCATTTGGATTAGACACAACTGGATTTGACCCTACTACTAATAACCCTGTAATCTCCTTTCTATCAATTTTCTCTATCATTTCATAAGCGGAAACCCCTTTGGAAGGAAGATCGAATTCATTCATACCCCAAACAGAAGCAATATGCTTTCGATGTTCCATATTATTTATAGATCGGTAGCCCGGTAATTGATCCGCTTTTTGACCATGCTCTCTACCACCCTGACCATTACCCTGTCCAGTGATTGCACCATAGCCACAACCTTCTCTACCAATTTTCCCAGTAATTAAACATAGATTAATAAAGTTTCTAACAGTTTCATTACCATTTACATGTTGTTCGACACCTCTAGCAGTGAATACCATCGCTGAATTTGCTTTACCATACATTTCTGCTGCTAGGCGTATTTGTTTTTCATGAATACCCGTTTGCTCAACTATATCTGTTAATTGTATATTACAAAGAAATTGTTGTAGATCGTTATAGCCATGTGTTCTATTTTCAATAAAATCCTTATTGGCATATCCTTCTTCAACCAACACCTTTAACATCCCATTGACTAAACTCCAATCAGTCCCTGGCTTTAATTGCAAATGTATATCTGCTATTTTGGTTGTAGCCGTTTCCCTTGGGTCAATAGCAATAATAAACGCACCATTCTTTTTGGCTTTTAGAAAATATGGCATGATCGTAGGTTGACATTCAGCGATATTTGTTCCCGCTAAAATGATGCATTTAGCTAATGGAATATCTGACAATGGGTTCGTCATACCACGATCAATACCAAAAGCATCGTTAGCAGCAGTTGCCGCCGAAGACATGCAAAACCTTCCGTTATAGTCTATATGTCTAGTTTTCAAGGCGACTCTAGCAAATTTCCCTAACATATATGCTTCTTCATTCGTTAATGACCCTCCGCCATACACAGATAAAGCATCGAACCCATCTTCTTCTTGAATACTCTTGAATTTCCCCTTAATAATTTCTAATGCCATGTCCCATGTGATTTTTACAAATTCACCATCTATCTTTAGCATTGGGGACGTTATTCGCTTATCATTAATCACATGTTGATGTGCATTTAATCCTTTTATACATAGCTTTCCCTGTGAAGTAGGATCCATTTTATTAGGAACAACCTTGTATTTCATTCGTTCAATGATACGTTCCTCAATCAATTGCATACTACACTGCATACTACAATATGGACATTGGGTGTTCATTATTTTTTCATTATTTAATTGTTTTTGTTTTTCACGAAAATGTTTCAGTAAATCGTTCATTTATTCCACCCTACACAGTAAGTAAAATTTTGTCATTCTTCACTTCAACATCATAAACTTTTACGCAACCTGTATCTGGTTGCTGTACTTTACCATCTTCCAAACATATTTTCCACTCATGTAAAGGACAGTAGACAACATTACCACTCACTATTCCTTCTGCTAATGTGCCACCGTTATGGGGACATTTATTTTCAACAGCATAAACTTCTCCATTAGATAAACGAAACAATGCAATTTCTGTATTATTTAGCTTTACTGATTTTCCTACCCTCTGAGGCAACTCACTATATTTTGCAATCTCTATTTTATTCATTTATATCACTCCTAAATTGTTGTTAACGAATAACTGTTATACAATTTATGTTGTTTATCTTTATCATTAACGACATCTTCCCATGGATCTTTTAGTGTAGCTAAAGCTACCTCAATTCGTTCATTTAATGACGAACGTACTTCCTCACTAGCCAATACATCACCAATCGCTGCCAAACCCATTCTCTCAACCCAAGCAGAAGTTCTTTCCCCATACTCCCCTGTTTCACGATAGTATTGGAGAATAGCTGCACTCCATTGTATAACCTCATCGGCTGTTTTCACTTTACATAACAGGTCACCTGCACGTAAGTTAGTACCTCCATTACCACCGATATATAACTCCCAACCATCACTTACTCCAACAATCCCAATATCTTTTATCGCACTTTCTGCACAATTCCTCGGACAAGCAGAGACGCTCATCTTCACCTTGGCAGGTGTATTTAATCTTTCAAATTTCTTCTCAAGATCTATACCCATCTGCGTTGAGTTCTGTGTTCCAAATCTACAAAACTCTGACCCTACACAAGTTTTAACAGTACGTATCGCTTTCCCGTATGCATAACCAGAAGGCATATCCAACTCTTCCCATACCTTTGGCAAATCTTCTTTCTTAATCCCAAGTAAGTCAATTCGTTGACCACCTGTTAACTTCACCATCGGAACTTCATATTTCTCTGCAACGTCTGCAATACGCCTTAATTCTTGTGCATTAGTTACCCCACCATACATTCGCGGAACGACAGAATAAGTGCCATCTTTTTGAATGTTTGCATGCATTCTTTCGTTCACAAATCTAGATTCTAATTCGTCTACATACTCCGTTGGATGCACCATCCCTAAATAATAGTTTATAGCTGGTCGACACTTTGAACACCCTTCATCAGATTGCCAGCCTAACACGTTCATTACTTCACGGATATGAGTTAAGCCCATCATTCGTATATTTTCAACAATCTCATCTCTAGTTAACGATGTACATTCACAAATTGACTGTATTTGTTCAGTTTCTTCAAAGCTTTCTCCTAACGTTTCCTTAACTAGCTCACTAACAAGAGGTGAACAACCTCCACACGAAGTTCCAGCTTTCGTACATGATTTAACTTCTGAAACAGAACTTAAATCATTTGACTTTATTGCTTCAACAATCATTCCTTTCGTTATACCATTACACCCACAAACTTGATCATCCATCTCCATAGATGCTAAGATTGACTGTTCTCCACTTCCATTACTTTGTCCTTGTACAAATGATAAAGGAGCCATGTCACTTATCAATGTTTGTTTTTGCATCATCTGAAGCAGCTTAGTTCCATCAATAATATCACCATATAATACCGCGCCGACTACTTTGCTATCACGAATAACGACCTTTTTATAAATATTGTTATATTCATCGTAAATTTGCATACTCTTGTCATTTACATCTTCTTGGAACTCTCCGGCAGAAAAAACATCTACACCGGATACTTTTAGTTTTGTCGAGACGACAGAACCTTCATATTTTTTATCATCAATCTCATGCAATTTTGTAGCTAGTACTTGACCTTGTTCGTATAGTGGAGCAACTAATCCGTATACAACTTCTCGATGTTCAGCACATTCTCCAACAGCATAAACATGTGGTATTGACGTTTGCATGTAATCATTTACGACAATGCCTCTATTTGTTTCTATACCGCTTATTTTTGCTAGTTCAACATTTGGACGTATCCCCACCGCCATCACAACTAAATCAGCAGTAATTTCTGTCCCGTCAGCAAAGCGCAGCCCTTCTACACGATCTCCACCAATGATCTCTTTCGTTTGCTTCTCTAATAAAAAATTCATCCCTTGCTTCGTAAGCTCTTCTTCAAGTAGTTTGGATGCTTTTGGATCAAGCTGCCTTTCCATCAAATACTTTTCTATATGAATGACATCAACTTCCATACCTAAATTCAACAAACCTCTTGCAGCCTCTAAGCCTAATAAGCCTCCACCTATTACGGCTGCTTTTTTATAATTTTTTGAAGCATCAATCATTCTTTCACAATCTTTAATATCACGAAATGCAGTTACTCCTTCTTTATCAGCGCCTGGAAGAGGGAGAATAAATGGTACAGATCCTGTAGCAATGATTAATTCATCATAATTAATTTCTATTAACTTATCAGTTATAACCGATTTTGTAGCCGTGTTAATTTCTTGTACTTTATGACCGGTAAACAATTCAATATTATTTTCTTTATACCACTGCCAGTCATTAATCGTTATATCTTCAAGTGATGTATCTCCTGCTAGCACAGTTGAAAGTAAAATTCTATTATAATTAGGGTGTGGTTCTTCACCGATAACCGTAATTTCAAATTGATTAGGGTTCAGCTTAATAACCTCTTCAATACAACGAACACCCGCCATACCATTACCTATAAGAACTAATTTCTTTTTATTCAGCACAAGTATCCCTCCGATGTTTTTAATTTTTAAGAAAGGCTCTTTTTGTCAACATTGTTGCTATTTACGTATCCATCTTGCTCATTTCCGACAAGCGCTGGAAGCATTACACAGGAAGTTTTTTCATCATGTATAATGTCTATGCGACCTCGATTCGTTGGCACCTGGAGCTAAGCTACTTGTAAAGCAAGAGATAAAATTAACTTATCCAACGAGCTCCTCTTGTTTCGGTTCCATCGCTGCAACAATAGCTTCATTTTCCAATTTAGGTTCAACAAGAAAGAAAGCTGCGATAAAACAAGCGAAGGCACCTATGCCGATAATCATAAAAAATAATGATGGGTTGAGAAAGCTTAAAACTGTCAAGAAGATAACCGAACCTACATTTCCATATGCACCTACCATCCCAGCTACTTGACCTGTAATTCGCTTTTTTACTAATGGTACCATTGAGAATACAGATCCTTCTCCAGCTTGAACGAAGAATGAGCATACCATCGTTAAGAGAACAGCGGCTACAAGTGACCAACTTGAAGAGATTTGTGACATAGCAATATAAGCTGCTCCAAGACATAGAAGCAAGACCATTAATGTTTTTTTTCTGCCAAATTTATCGCTAAGCCACCCTCCACCTGGACGTGCAACTAAATTCATGAAAGCAAAGCTCCCACCAATCATTCCAGCTTGTGCAACAGTTAAATTAAATGTTTCTTCAAAAAACATCGGGAGCATCGAAACGACAGCTAATTCAGAACCAAATGTTATTAAATAGGCAAAATCTAATATGGCTACTTGTTTAAAAGAATACTGTTCTTCTTTAGGTACCCCAGTTTTTAAATGGTGTTTGTTTACACTCCATATTTTATAGACGTTAAATAAATATAAAACAGCTAAAACGATATATATTGCTAAGGCAATATTTGCACCTATAAAATTCACATTTTTGAGTTTCCATGTTAACAAACCAAGTACTCCATACAACGGTAGAGTCATCACTATGAGTCCAATCATACTCTTATAGCTAGTTACTTCCATCGCACCAGACCTCTTTGGAATCTGGTATACCTTTTTTGCAGGTGTATCTTGCACCGATCGATAATAGATAAATCCGTATATTAAACTAAGTAACCCAGTTAACCCAATCGCATATCTCCAGCCGTCATCTCCACCAACCCATAGAGCAATGATCGGTAAACTAAATGCTGCAGCTGCTGAACCAAAATTTCCCCATCCTCCGTATATCCCTTCTACTAAACCAAGTTGTTTTTGGGGGAACCATTCAGAAACCATTCTTATTCCTATAACAAAGCCAGCTCCGATAATTCCTAAAAAGGCACGAGCTATAAATAACTGCCAAAAAGAAGTACCAAAGGCAAACACAAAACACGGTATACTCATAACAATTAGTAGTGAAGAGTATACTTTCCTCGGTCCGAAACGATCGACTAACATGCCAATAATGATTCTTGCTGGAATAGTTAATGCTACATTAATTGTCATTAAAACCGTAATCTGTTCTTTTGTTAACTGTAGCACCTTCATTAAGGTCGTATTAAAAGGGGCCATATTAAACCAAACAACAAATGATAAGAAAAAAGCAAAGGTAGTCATAAATAAAATCTTTTTGTTTCCTTCGTAAATATTTTCGTTCATTTTATCACTCCTTGATTTAATATCTATTTGGACACTGTAAATCCATGTTATATTTCATGACATTCACAACATTTAATTTTCAGTGTTTTTTTAATAATTGTAATTATGCCATATTTTATGATCATTGTCACTATTTTTATGTCACATTTTATTACATAAATTTAAATTATACATTTATAAAGCAATTAAATTACATATCATGTTATATTTTATAACATGATTTACAAATAAAAAAACAACCCTTTCTCACTAAAAGGATTGTTTTTTAAATTAATTATTAGCATGTATACTAACTTGGATACTCTACCTTGATCCCGTTACGATCAAGTATCTTTCTAATAAGAATACCATTTTTATAGTACTTTCTTGCATCTATCTCAAATTCTACGTCATTTTCATATTCTAAGTGTAATACCCTTACGCCATCATTATTGTAAATTACTTGTGCTTTCGTTACTTCATCCCACTTGTATTCTGTTTCTTTCATTGACAGTGGAGCATTAAATTTTATAGTATCGTGAGTCATATATGTGTAATCATTCATACCAAATAAGTAACAAGGAATTGAACTAAGTACAATAAGTGATGATATTATTTTTATTTTAATTGTATCTCCAAGTTTTCTCTCTAAAGTGTAATATAGGATAAGGCCGAGACCTAAGAAGATTGCTGCTATAAATATCCATAAGTAGGCTGTTATATTTGGCGAGTAATACCAATACCCTTGATCGTAATTAATCATTAACGGTTGGATAATCCCAACAATTAGTATAGGGATGATAAAGCTCGAGAATATTATTATTAATGATAATACGAGTAAAGTATTAGATGTTTTTGTGCTTATATGATTCATAGATATGTGCCTCCTTGAAAAGCTAGTATAATATAAACATACGTGGCACTAGCTACTATGATTCACATATCTGACATTTCATCTAACGTCAACCTCTCCTTAATAATAATATAAATACCTAATCTTTAAATTTTACTCTGCCGTATTTTCCTCCACCGCCTGTTTCTACAGAAAGAGTACCGTTCCTTGCATTCATAATAGAATTAACAATTGATCGATTGACAACACGAAGCAATGATTTCTCTGGAACTTGATGTATAATCGCCATTTCAGTTTGAAAATGATCAAGTAAATTTCGCAATGTCTTCTTGCCAATGCCAGGTATAAACTCAAGTGGAACTTGGTGAATATAGCTAGGTCTATTTTCTCGCTTTGAATTTGTGTTTTTTAGTTCCTTTATACGATAATAAACACCCTTAATTATCTTCTTATGTCCGCATTTCACACAACATCCCTCTCCAAGCCCCATAGTTGCGAAGCATCTTTCACATACTGCGTGATAATATTTTCCTAGCTTTGGGTCAAGCCCGTAATTAGCAACAACCGCACGATTGTTATCATTGTGTAGGGCTTTTCTCAATTCTAGAAAAGTTGGTGCTTTCATCTGAATCACTTGGTACTCTCGAGCAATTTTCCCTACAGAATGGGCGTCTGAATTTGATAAATACGTATAGTTATGTAACTCATTTATTTGATCAGCCATGTACGAATCTGCACTTAAACCTAGTTCTACAGCATCTATTAATTGGGGATCAAAAACTTCCACGAGAGAAGAAGCTACACCTTTTCCGTACAAGCTTTTATAGGGAGTAAAAATATGTGCTGGAATAAATAATCCCGACATTGATTTTACTTTTTGCTGTAATTCAACAGCCGTTCCATATATTCTTTGTGTACTTAGCGTAATATTTTTCAATCTACTTTCTAACCAATGTGTAAATTCTTTTATCTTTGCTAATGTTGGAAAATACACTAAAACATGAACTGGTCCTTTACAATGTTCATCAAACACTTCAATTTCACACCCAAGTATTACTGTAAGATTTTTATAGCAAAGCCCCCCACCTACAAGTTCAGTCATTTCTCCTTCACTTAATAGGTCCTCAAGCTCATTTTGCACTTCTGGAACGTGGCAATCAATGATACCAACCATATTAAGTCCTTTACGATTTAAGGCTTCATGTAATATCGTTGGTAACGTCATTGTTTTTGATGCAGTGATCTTTACGGGCTTACCTGATTTTGTCCTTCCGAGATGAATATGTAAATCAACATAATATTGTTGCATCGTGTAGGAATCACATTCCTTCCATCAGTTGTTACTATTATCAGCTAATTGCTTCATTTGTAAATATTGAACAGCATAGGCTGTTTTCGCATCATATATTCGTTTTTCCGACATATAAGCTAATGCTTCATCTAACGTTAACTCAATCACATCAACGAATTCATCTTCATCTAATTGTGCTTTTACTTCTAATTTCATTAAACCTTCTGCAACATAAAGATGGACGAGTTCATCTGCAAAACCTGGTGAAGTGTAGAATGATGTTAAATGCGTTAACTTGTGAGCAGTATAACCTGTTTCTTCTTCTAATTCTCTCTTTGCTGTTTCAATCGGTTCTTCCCCTTGTTCCAATTTGCCTGCTGGTATTTCAACAAGGACACGTTCTAATGGTTTCCGATATTGCTGTACCATGACAATCTTGTTCTCACTCGTTACAGCAATTACCGCAACAGCTCCTGGATGTTTTACTATTTCTCGCTTACTCGTTTTACCGTTCGGTAATTCTACATCCTCTACGTATAAATCAATAATTTTCCCAGTAAAAAGCTTATTTTTTTTAATTGTTTTTTCCTTTAAATGATTCATGATTTCTCCTTTTACCTTATTTCAGTCTTAAACACTGTTTCCATATGTGTTACAAACGTATCTTCATTCTCTGTAAAAGTTGCCATTTTATCACGATGCGCAACCGTTTGATATCCTCGTGCATATGCACCGTAAGCAGTTAAAAAATTACAAATATCTGTACAGACACCTGTTACGTGTACTTTTTTTACATTTCTATTTTGCAATTCTTCATGCAGTGCTGTGTCATAAAATGCATCATATTCAGGCTTCGGGATGTATACAACATTTGGATGATTTTTATTTTCCTCAAACCATGCCGCTAAATCACCAAATAGTTCCTGCCCCCACGTACCCTTCACGTTATGCGCTGGCCACAATTCAAAATGTGGATCATTTTCTTCATGTGCATCCATACAAATTGCAACTACTTGATCATTCGCAATAAAATCATCAGCCGCCTTAATAATATTTGCAACGATTTGTTGTGCTGGCTTCCCAACTGTTAAATTTCCTTTATCTGATACAAAATCATTACTCATATCAATAATGAGTAGTGCTTCTCGATTCATTTCTATTCCCCCTTCAAGATGTTGTTCAAAAGTTCAGAAAAATATTGAACAAGCTCATTAAATATATATAGTTTCAACATATTTGAGCTTACCCATTCTGTCAAGTTACAATATTGTTAGACTGTTTAAAAGGGCTAAATCTTGGACGTGGTATGGAAATTCCAATAAGAAGTAGTACGTCACATAACATTCAGTCGATTAAGCATATAGTTCAAGGGGGAAATGCAATTGAACAAAAGACAAATAGGTTCTTCAGATTTATTCGTTAGTGAAATTGGCCTAGGTTGTATGTCATTAGGTACAGATGAAAAGCACGCAATATCAATTGTTGATCATGCACTCGATCTTGGTATCAATTTTTTTGACACAGCTGATTTATATGATTTTGGAGTAAATGAAGAAATAGTCGGTAAAGCATTAAAAAATAGGCGGCATGATATTATTCTCGCAACGAAAGTCGGAAACCGTTGGACTGATAACAAAGACGGCTGGTACTGGGATGCTTCTAAACAATATATTGTAGAGACTGTGAAAGACAGCTTACGTAGACTGCAAACAGATTATATTGATTTATATCAGCTTCACGGTGGGACGATAGAAGATCATATTGATGATACAATCGACGCCTTCGAACAGTTGAAGCGGGAAGGAGTCATTCGTCAATATGGAATATCCTCTATCCGACCAAATGTCATTCGAGAATTCGTCAATAAGTCATCAATCGTTAGTGTAATGATGCAATACAGCATACTAGACCGCCGTCCTGAAGAATTATTCCCAATGTTGCAGAAAAACAATATTCATGTCATTGCACGTGGTCCACTTGCAAAAGGAATCTTAACTGGAAAACCTCTAATGAACGCGAGAAAAAAAGTTTTAGAGAAAGGATACCTTCATTATACGTACGAAGAACTAAGCCATGTTCGAAGTGAAGTAACAGCTATTTGTAACAACCGCAGCTTAACTGAAATTGCGCTTCAATATTGTTTACATAGCTCTGAAGTAGCAACTGCTATACCAGGCGCGAGTAGAATCGAACAACTTATTGAAAATGTTGAAGGTGCAAAAACAATAGGTTTAACAAATTCACAGTATTCAAAAATACAAGAGGTTACTAAAGTTAACAAATATGAGCTGCACCGATAAGTTGGTACAATTTTTTCACACAAATTAACATACGAAAAGCAGGCAAAGAAATACGTATAAACCTTCTTTGTCTGCTTTACTGTGAACATCTATATTAGGCAATCCCTTATCAATTATTGGTATACCATTTTGCAGCTTTACGATCAATTTCTTTAATAAAGGCATCCTTCCCAGCAATATAACTAGCAATATCGTTTGCATATTGTGTTGCTAGTCGTTCCTTTAAAATTGCGTATTCCATCGCCTCATCCGAGTGATTAATAAGATAATCTCGAAAGATAATATGACGTAAAACTTGTGGGTGGTCAGTTGGAAATACATGTACGTGATGCGTTCGATGATTACCGCCTTTTTGGAAGTATCTACGGTCTTCAACACCATTTTCTCCTTTTGCTTCATATCCTATATTTTTCATTTGATCATTTAAATTATCTACTAACCCCAGGTCGTCGACTTCAATCATTATATCAATAATTGGCTTAGCCGACATATTTGGAATTGATGTACTGCCGATGTGATGATAACTAGCAGCTAGGTCTTGATAAATATGCATTAAAGCTTGTTTCTCCAAGTCAAATTGCTGACTCCAGTCTGAATTATAGCGATGTACCTCAACCTTTCTCACCTTAGCCTCCTATACATTTGGTAGATTATGAGTAAAGAAGCGTCTACCAATTCATCTATTTATAGTCATCCCAATTTAAATTACTTTCATTTAATAGTTCTTCAAAGGATTTGTTCTTTTCACGTTGACGACGTTCTTCTCGTTTTCTGTTTTCTTCATCTTCTTGTCTTCTTTTCTCTTCTATCGCTAATTCATTCTTTTTTTCTTGTAATTGTTGAAAAAGTGAAGAATTAAGTCGGTCTTTTACACTTAATACATCATCATGACTCTTGTGTTTATGCTGTTTTTTATGTTTATTTTTCTTCATTTTGATCACTCCCGTTCTTCATTGTGTGTCAATATTATAGCATATGGACATTCGCAATCTTACTAGAAATTAGTTTAATTGTTGCCGAAATATTCAAATATTTAATAGAATAAAGGTAAGCGTTTTCATCTATTAAATGAAGGAGGATATGATTATGCAATTACCTGATCAAGTCACAATCATTGAGGTCGGCCCACGTGATGGGCTACAAAATGAAAATGCCCTCATTCCTACTGAAAAAAAAATTCAGTTTATTCATAGCTTAATGGAGGCTGGTATTCATGAAATGGAGCTAACATCGTTCGTCTCACCAAAATGGGTGCCACAAATGAAAGATGCTGAGGACATAATTTCATCTTGCTTAGATACAACGAAGCGGCACTTTGTGTTAACTCCAAATAAAAAAGGGGTTGACCGGCTTTACAAAACTTCTTGTAAACATGTTGCCCTTTTTGTCGGGGTCAGTAACACGTTTAACAAAAAAAATATTAATAAAACGACAGCTGAAAGCGTCACAGAATTAATCCCACTTATTCATGAGTTAAAAGAAAAAGGCTATTTTGTACGTGCATGTATATCCACTTCATTTTATTGCCCTTATGAAGGGAAAATTTCTGAGGCGGATGTCATGTCATTATGCGCTCATTTTGTCAATGCTGGAGTAGATGAATTAAGTGTTGCTGATACGATTGGAATGGCTAATCCACAACAAGTTTTTTCATTGTTTACAAAATTGAAAGCAAGATTTCCTCACGTACTACACACCGGTCATTTTCATGACACACGCGGAATGGCGATAGCAAATATTTATGCAGCACTCCAAGCTGGTACTATGCGATTCGATACGTCTGTAGGTGGGTTAGGAGGATGTCCGTTTGCTAAGGGGGCAACTGGCAATGTAGCTACAGAAGACGTCGTATTTATGATGCATCAAATGGGCATTAATACGAACATTGAGCTAACTAAATTAACTGAATCCCTCAATGTTATCCGCCCATTTTTAACGAAATCCTTAAACAGTAACTATGACGATATTGTACAAAAAACATCGCTATAATTTTTTTATTACAATATTGGTATAATATCTTACTATTTTTCTCACCATACTATTTGTATAACAAATTTAGTAAAGGAGACTTTTCAATCTATGCCAAAACAACAAAAAACACGTGGCCAAAAAGGTAAGCAGAATTCTGACACAACAAATACTATGATGTCTGTCGAGGAGTTGGAAAAAGCAACACACCCTACGAACCGCCAAAATTCTAAATCATAAGACAGACACCTTAAAATTCACCGTAGTCAACGCCCTGTAAGCTAAGCTACGGTGAGATTCCTTCATCAATATGCCAACAAGATCTTGAATCACCTCTAAAGAAGCATTTGTCACCTGCTGAAATGGCGAAGTATCCTAAATTCAATTAACACATTCTCTCCGATCATCTTTCCCCTAATGGTATAATGAAAATAAATCACTCTTTAAGGGGAAAGCACTTTATGATAACACTATTCATATTTATTGGAGCGTTATTTACCATTATCGTAATTACTGGATTTATACTAACAAATCAAATTTTATATATTTCAAAGAAAGATGATGATGAGCTATATAACCGAGAAGTAAATGAAGGTCGCTTTAAACCTGAAGCTTTTGCACAACTGCCTTGTCAAAAGATTGAGATACAATCAAAATACAACTACGAAATCCACGGTTGGCTTATTGCACCACACCAAGCAAATAAGTATATGATATTTTGCCACGGTGTAACAGTAAATAAAGTGAATTCTATTAAATATATGGATGTATTTTTAGAGAGAGGTTGGAATGTTCTTGCATATGATCATCGCCGTCACGGCGAATCAGGTGGAAAAACAACAAGCTACGGGTATTACGAAAAGCATGACCTCGCTGAAGTTGTTAACTGGTTAAAAAAGCGTGTCGATCATAATAGTATGATTGGTATACACGGAGAATCAATGGGTGCAGTAACACTACTATTATATGCTGACATGGTTAAGGATGGAGCTGATTTCTACATAGCAGATTGTCCTTTCTCTGATTTCGAGGAACAGTTAGTCTACCGTGTAAAGAAGTCGGTTAACCTTCCCAAGCAGTTGTTTATACCTTTGACAAACCTATTTTTAAAATGGCGAGAGGGGTACTCATTAAAGGACATATCCCCCATTTCAATCGTAGAAAATATTACACAACCGATTCTGTTTATTCATAGTCAAAAGGATGACTATATTTTACCTGAAATGACTAAAAGTCTATACAAACAAAAAAAAGGACCCAAAAAGCTATTTCTAGCTCAAAATGGATCACATGCATTATCTTTAGCAGAGAATAAAACAGCTTACGAACAAGTTCTTGACGAGTTTTTAGCACAGTATAAACTCAATACTTAAAAAGCGCCATGAATCATTATAGCTCTGCTATTCCCCCATTTCTAATAAGCTCATCCGTGGATTTAAGATTTGGCTTGGGCTTTTGAGCATGAAACAGTTTGCATTCTCTGTAAAATCAATCGTCATCTCCTCATCAAAAAACACTGTTTTTGATTGATCAATTAGCAATGGTATAAAATTCGTATCCACTTTTATCTCATCATCATTTTCTTTATCAACAATCCACAATGCCGATACACCACTAACTACACAGCCGCACCCTTCTGTGTCATAAGCAAGCTTTAACAATTTACTTTGTTCCATATTAGTTTCTATATGATCTATTGCTTTTTTTGTAAATGTAATTTTCAAATTGATCCTTCTCCCTGTAAGTTTTCCTATCATTTTAGCATATTACCATAAGATATACTCATATTTTGTATACAAGCTCATTTATTTGCATATTCTCATAGTAATGAAGTTGAGTTTTTTTGATATTTGTAAAAAATACCCAATCAAAGGAGAGAAAAACATGTCTGATGTTCGAATTAAAGTGTTAGATAATGGACCATTACGAGTAACTGGTAACATTGAATTAACTGATGGTGATGGTAACAGTTTTGAAACGAAGCAAGCTTATTCTTTATGCCGGTGCGGCTTATCAAGTAAAGCTCCATATTGTGACGGATCTCATAAAGATAAATTCGAATCTTCTGTTCGAGCTGAGTAAACTCACAAAAGTAAAGGCTATTTTCATAAACATTGTTTACTACAAATGGGCAGAATGATGAGTATTATGAGAGCTTAATAATTGTAAAAGTATAAAAGTGCCACGAACGCTAGATTTCGTGGCATCTTCTTCTATTTAACGATGACTCTTGAGTAAAAAGACATTATACAAAAAATTACAAAAGACTCTTTTCGTAAACTTTGTTGCTATTTTTATTAAAAAAATGGATAATATGATGAGTTTTTTTAGAGCTTAATAATGTAAAAGTAGTAAAGCTGCCACGAATACTAGATGTATACGTGCTTATATCTTAGAACGTATAGCAACTATCAATGCGAAAAGAGCCTTAAATAACATAGTTGAACCTCAAAAGAGATGGAAAGTTAGCTACCAGTCTTGTTAGCTTTTCATTACTCCTTTACGACTACACATAAAATGTGTATACTACAACCATTCCAAATGAAAGAAGGAAAAATAATGAACAAAACCATACATGTTGGTCTCGTTGGTTTTGGATTTTCTGGACAAGTATTTCATGCACCATTTGTTCATTCTCATCCAAACCTGCAATTAACAAAAGTCGTTGAACGAACGAAAAGTCGTTCAAAGGAACTATACCCATACACAGAAGTTGTTCGTGACTTCGATGAACTGCTTGAAGACGAAGCAATTGATCTTGTTATCATTACTACCGCTAATGAGCTCCACTATCCTATGGTAAAGAAAGCCTTGCTGAAAAATAAACACGTGGTCGTCGAAAAACCTTTTACGATTTCCTCTGAAGAAGCAACACAATTAGCTAAACTAGCAAACAAACAAAATCGAGTGTTAAGTGTCTATCACAATCGTCGCTTTGATGGTGATTTTTTAACTATAAACCAGATCATTCAACAAAATCTACTTGGTCATATCGTCGAATTTGAGTCACACTACGATCGTTACCGAAATTTTTTAAAAGGCTCCTGGCGAGAAGACAATAGACCAGGATCAGGTATTTTGTATGATTTAGGCTCTCACTTAATCGACCAAGCAATCACATTATTCGGGTATCCTCATACTGTGACTGCTGATGTGCGAATTCAACGACCTATTGCTCAAACCGTTGATTCCTTCGATCTCAAATTAGATTACGATAACCTCAAGGTTTTACTAAAAGCTAGCATGTTAGTAAGGGAACCAGGACCTCGTTTTGTCATTCACGGCACAAACGGTTCTTTTGTTAAATATGGGATGGATCCACAAGAGGAACAATTAAAAAATGGCATGATGCCTACAAATATGATGTATGGAATAGAAAAGGTAGAGCATTGGGCCACCCTAAACACTGACCTTAAAGACCTACATTACAAAGGGAAAATTGAAACAATGAAGGGAAATTACATGAATTTCTACAATAATATTTATGATGCAATTGTAAATGACATGCCACTAATGGTAACCGGTGAGCAAGCATGTAATACTATCCGCATAATTGAGTTAGCGATGCAAAGTTCCGAAGAGGGTAGAAGTATACCTTTTACACCTCAATTAGTTTAATTCATACCCTCTATAGCGCTATTTATCGTTTATTCTCGAAAATCTTTTCTATACGTTCTTTTTTAGTATTTTTCATTTACAAAGGCTGAATGTCTACAATATTAACAAGCTGTACATCATGGATTTTTTCAACCAAATCTATGATGCGTACAGTTTTGTTAATGTGGTCTATAAAATGAATATTACCTTCAACATTATTTATCGCATGATTTTGATAATAGGAAAAAGATAATGTTTGATTTCCAGCTATACCGATATGAATCATTTCATTCAACTCTTCTAGCCGCTGCTCATCTAGCAAAGGCTTTGATGCTCTATGCTGATTTTTTTCTAACTCCCTTAACAGCTTTGTATGTTCAGGGAGCATCATTGATACCCATTTAATTGTTCCACGGTCTCGAATCACTTTTATCACTCTCCTTTTAAACTAGGTACAGCGCCTTCATTTGTAATGCTTCCAATGCTTGTCGAGAGGAGTCATGGATGACGACATTCCTCCGTTGCCCATAGGAAGTGGGCTGGTTTTAGGGGGAATTGGGTCGGCTCGCTTTTCCTTTTGTCCAGCTACAGCGCCTATCTCCTCGAGTCACTTCTCCATTACACCTAAAGGCAAAGAACGCCTTCATTTGTAATGCTTCCAGTGCTTGTCGGAGATGACCAAGGCACTTCCGCTTTTCCTTTTGTCCAGCTACAGCGCCTATCTCCTCGAGTCACTTCTCCATTACACCTAAAGGCAAAGAACGCCTTCATTTGTAATGCTTCCAGTGCTTGTCGGAGATGACCAAGGCACTTCCGCTTTTCCTATTGCTTATGGCCTCCTACTAGTGTGCTGCGGTGACGGGCTGTCCCTGCATTCGTATATGAAACTGCTCGCAAAATTGCATTTGAGCCGTATTTCCTCCTAATTTCATCCATACAGTAGCCGAGTGCTTGCTGCTTCGGTTTATTCATTTCAAACAGTGATAGTTGCATATTTAGATCATCCTCAATATTAGACAGTGCAATTGAGATTTTTCGTACTGTTTTATTTGTATAATGCTTTTGAAATAGCTCAATACAAACATTGTAAATGTCCATTGTAATATTTGTTGGTTCTTCAATTGTTTTTGAACGATAAAATCCGCCACCAAATTCATCTTTACTATATCCAATACCAAGACTAACCGTTCTTCCGACCTTTTTAGCTGCGCGAGTTCTTCTTGCCACCTCCTCACACATTTCTAATATTACTCGCTTTACATCTGTCGGATCTGGATAATCTCGTAATAAAATTTGACTTTTTCCAAAGCTAATTTGTCCTTGTAGGAAGGGTGCCCCAAGCTCTGAAAAGTCAACACCCCACGCGTGATAATATAGCTGATTTCCCATAATACCAAACTTTTGTTCAAGTTGTTTGAGGGAATAATTAGCAAGCTGCCCTACTGAGAATATTCCTATCCTGTTTAATCTTTTTTCCATTTTCCCACCAATTCCCCACATTTGACTAAGTGGTGAAAGCGGCCAAAGTTTTGTTTTCACATCATCATATGTCCATCGGGAAATCCCTGTTTTTTTCGCCTCTAAATCCAAGCATAATTTTGCCATAAGCATATTTGGTCCTATACCAATTGCACACGGAACTTCATATTCTCTCTCTATATCTTTTTTTAATTTTTGAGCTGTCGTTTCTGCATCACCCCATAGCTTCTCAGTACCATCCACTTGTAAAAAACTCTCATCAACGCTATACGTATGAACTGCTTCTCCCGGCACATAGCGCTGAAATAACTTAGTAAGTTCCATTGATATACGTAAGTATGTGCGCATCTTTGGATTGACGATTACAATTCGCGGGTCCTTAGGAATTTCAAATAAACGCGACCCTGTTCTAATACCAAATTCCTTCTTCAAGCGTGGTGAAGCTGCTAAAACAACACTCCCCTGTCTTTCTGTATCACCAACAACCGCTAAGTAGCATGTAAGTGGATCTAAATTCAATAGTACTGCTGCACAACTTGCAAAAAAGCTTTTCATATCAATACATAAGATGTTATGGTGAGGCATTTTGCTATAATCGATCAAATATAACACCCCTAAAGGAATATATGTTCGTATTATTATTATATTCAATATCTTAACCGAATATACGTTCGTTATCAATTGCAAATTGTTTCCAATAAGATATACTAAAATACCCAATGTTCGGTGACAAACACTGAAGCCACACAATGAAGGTGTTTTATTGTTTGAAAAGTGCTATTGTTAGATACTTCAGAAGACCCTTTGCTTAAACTTTGTTGCTTTTTTCACTTAAATTTGAGTAACTGATGTGTATAGTTTTTATAGGAGAAAAGATGCCACTTATTACTTGTAGCAATTAATGTGAAAATACCAGGGATTTATTCCACATAATTTTTTTTACAAATTATTCTTTTATTACTAAAGTATACATGTTATAATTTTGATTGATTAATCAATCAATGAATGTGAGGTCTAATTATGTCTAAACAATTATCTAAGAAGGAACAACTACGTGAAGAAAAACGACAAAGAATTTTACATGCAGCTATCACCCTCTTCTCGAAAAATGGCTATTCAGAAACAACGATTGCAGCTGTCGCCAAAGGTTCGGAAGTGAGTTTCGGAACTGTATTTACATATTTTCCAAATAAGGAGCAACTATTTGAGGCCGCGGTATTAGAACCGTTAAATGAAATCAAGCCGCTGTTTTTATGTCAAATTAACAAGGGTCAAACTCCCTTAGAACATCTTAAACAAATGGTTAAAGAGCATGTTATTACCTTTTCTCAAAAGGAAACCCATTTACGCTTAGTTCAGTATGTATTAGGGCAACATGAAAGGTTTCCAAAAATATTCGAGCAATTAGATTCTTTTTTCCATGACGTCATCGAAGCACTGGAGCCAATCATTATAGAAGGACAAAAACAAGGTGAGCTGCATACGTTGAATCCTGAAATCGTAGCAACATCTTATTTCCAATTTTTAAATGGGATTCGTGTAACAATTATTGATCCCCCTGACGGAATTATATGGAAGGCTCTTATCCCACAGGCGTTGCTCCTTTTTGCACCAGTAAATTCAAAGGATATTTACGATAGCACCCTCAATGAATAAAATGCTAATTTTAAAGGAAGGAGATTGAAAGATGAAAACAAACTTATTCAGCCCACTTAAAAACAAGCAGTTTAGAGCGTTATTTTCTGCACAAGTCGTATCAGATTTAGGAACATTGTTCGATTTAACTGCCCTTTTCGCTTTGTTTGCCTACCATTGGGAGCTAGGTCCTTATTATCTAGCATTATTGTCAATTGCATTTGGCTTACCGTGGGTTTTATTCGGTCCAGTCGCTGGAGTGTTTGCTGATCGACTTCCTCAGAAATTAGTCATGATTACTAGTGACCTCATCCGAGCCTTAGTTGTTTTTTGCTTAGTATTTGCCCCGAATGCTTATGTCGTCATTATTCTCGTAGCTATAAAAGGCTTTTTTAATGCATTATTTGATCCAGCAAAACAAAGTGCGATTAAACAAATTGTTCCAGATGATATGCTTCTTCAAGCAAATGCACTAAGTCAGCTGTCACTCAATCTTTCTAGGGTGCTTGGTCCTTCTCTTGGTGCGATTGTTTTAGCTATTTCAACTCCACAAACTGCATTTGTACTTGATTCAATTACATTTTTGCTTTCAGCAGTATTTTTACTAAAACTACCAAAAATGAGGCACAGCCGAGTAGAAGAAAAGGGTCATGAAAAACAAACGATGAATTCATTACAAACTTTCATTAACGAGTTAAAAGAAGGTCTGCAATATGTCGTTACAAACAAATTATTAATATTCTTAATTTCTTTTAACGGAGCTGTATTTTTCATCATTTTCCTATTCGATAGTATAGGTGTTCTGTTAGCAAAAAGCTTCGGCTTCAGTGAATCAATTTATGCTATTTTTAGCAGTGTTATCGGACTTGGAAGTATCATTGGTTCAATTATCATTAGTCGTCTAGGTAAAAGAATTAATGAGAAAGTATTGATGTGTTCCTCTGCTGTGTTGTTAGGTGTGTTAATTACACTAAACGGAGTGGGCGGTATAGGGTATATCCCCCCTTCATTACTGTTTTGGCTGTTGATATGGCTAATGATTGGAATATGTGTAGCAGTGATTACCATATGTTATGGCTACTTACTTCAAAAAACGACCCCGCAGCATGTCATGGGCCGGGTTTCCAGTATAGGTAACGCCATCATTAATGCATTTATCGTCATTTCTCCAGCATTGGGAGCTTTAATAGCAAGTATAATCGGAGTTGGGGGTGTATTTTTAATAGCTGGAATTGCAATGATTTTACTTGGAGGAATTGTAAGCTTCTCCATGCGAGGCCAACAAACAACAAGTATAAGTGCTTCACGAACCAAGGCTCATTCATAACTAAAGACTTTTCATACCAAATTAGAACAGCTAGAAGTGGTTTTATAAGATGATAAAGAATAGAAGATAGCAGAAATTTTAGTTATCTGCATGTAAATTGTTTTATAAAAATCAACAACCTTTATGAAAAAAATTACATCATATTTAACAGGAGGGATATTCATGTTTTTCGAGGAAAAAGTAATTACAGGAAGTCCAAGTGAGTTTATGGAAGTTCGTCATGTAAAGATAAAAGGTTCAAATTTTGATATTGGAAAGAAGCTAGCTGAGATTGCGTATAATAATCATCGTGCCCTACCTTACCCCGCAACTACCAAATACAAATATCAGCTAGAATATTTTAAAAATAATTATCCTATCTTACTTGACCGAATACAAGGAGCGACTGATTATTTCAGTAATGTAAACGTTGAAGACAATAGCTATGATTTTTCTTCCTTCGTTTATTCGTCTGGATTACCTGGCTGTTCAGTTGTATTTTACCCTCCAACAACTACACAAAATGGAAGTCCAGTCGTAAGTCGTAACTTCGACTTTGCAACTGGAACTATAACTGGAGGAATACCAGCTGATGACGAAAAACCAGCTTTTGCAAATCCTTACATTCTTGAACTGCATCCAGACGAAGGCTATTCTTCTTTATGTGTGTCGGGATATGATATGCTAAGTGGAGTACTTGATGGAATAAACTCAGAAGGCCTTGTTGTTACGTTATTAGCTGATGATGATGCGATTTCTCATTACCCTATAGAACCAACCTATCAACCTCAAGTTGGTTTGAATGAATTACAAATACTAAGACTGTTATTAGATACATGTGCCAACATTGAAGAGGCAAAGAAAGCACTGTATATGAATAAACACTATTATACTCTCTATCCCTTGCACTTCCTCATCGCAGATAAACATGGCAACTCATTTGTTTGGGAACAATCTCACGGACGTAATAAAGAATTTATTTTTGATGGTGATAAGAACCATCCCCAAGTAGTTACTAATTTCCCATTGTACAAGTATCAATCCGAGTCACAATTTCCCGATACTGATGATCGATTATCTATGTATAACCGGTTCTGTAATATAAAAGAAAATGTCAAGAGAAATAAAGCCCCTTATTCCATAGACTTTATTAAAAATGTAAATCAACAAGTCTCTTTTCATGACCATTCTCACTTAAGAGAATCACAATGTCCTACACGAACGTTATGGCATAGCATATATGATATTGAAGATCGTACTATATTAATAGATTTTTACTTAGGTGAAGAAAATGAAACGATAAAAAGATCCGGATATATCCACCTTTCCCTATGAAAAAGTCATAAAGGGTGACTCATGATTGAGTTATTCCTATTTCCTTTGATGGTTTCCAGTTCACAACTTATAGTTTAATTCTTCACCCTCATTTATTATTGGGGGTGAAGGCACAGTTGTGAATTGTGATGGACTTGGGCTACCGATAATATCAGCACGACAATGCTGAATAGATAAGTTCAACGATGTAAATAGCTTCCTTTCTTTTTTCTTGGTCAGGGCATATGAGCAAATCAGTAATCGACGAAAGCATACCATACCGTAGTGCTTCATAGGTTAAATTTGTCCCCTTCATCCTTGATGTAAGGATAACCCAAAATTTTAGAGCAAACCTTACACTCTTTATATCTTGTATATAAGACAGCATTGCCTTTATACAGTAGCTAGAATCACTCTTACCGCTTTTTGAGCTACCCTTTTAAATTATGCTAAAATATACTTATATTTATAACTTCTTTTGTGCTTCTCTAAAGCTCTCAACAAGGCTTTCTGCTATAATCTCTAATCTCTTGAACCAGTTAGATTGTACTGTCAAAGCTTTCACTGCACCTTCTACAGTGTGAATATTGCCTAGCCGATTTAAATCGTCGTAACCGGTATACATTATCTGTTGAAAAAAATAAACGAACAAATCATTTGAAAAAAACTGTTGAAGATCTATATGGTTTTTATTCAACACCTCTTCAAGCTCTTTTAAAGGAGTTCTAGTCTCTTTTTTACATAAATTTAAAACTTCGTGGCATCTTTTCATTCCTTTTTGAGTTGAATGTAATAAACTCTTCATTTTATTTGTATACTTATCTAGTTCATCAGCAAGATCATGTAATCTAATCATTCTTTCTTTTAAGTTGATTGTTTCTTTACTTTCAGAAACAATTGTATAGAGTTTCTTTTTCAACGGCTTTTTACAGTATAATTCAATAGCTTCCATAAGTGGCATACAAGTCGTACCGTTAATCTGCGCACCACCTTCTGTTGCATTAATGACTGTTATGTGGGGGGTATTCATTATCATTTCTTCAAGGCCTTTTCTAAAGAACGTCCACAAAGGTGTTGAAGCAATTGATTTACCGTCATTACTGTCAACATTCACTACCTTATTTTTGTCATAATAGCTTTGGGAACTTCCTTCGTAATAACGTGACCTTTTACTATGGTGAGCTCCATCTGGAGCAAAGGCAAAATCTTGACCTACAAATATTACAGGGTTGGCACCCATGTATATAGCAGCCTCGTACGCTAGATGTGATACGTTAGAACCACCACTTAGACAAGATTCATCTCCAATTAAGCGGTTAACCCATCTATTCATTGCTTCCCTTGAGCGAAATATTGGAATCCTTGGTCCTTGAAAAGTTTGATAATTTCGCTCATCAATTATTGCTAAACCAAGTAAGACTAATTCCTCTGGATATTCTATGCCTCTAAAATGATGTAAAAAAGCTTGCTCGGTTCGTTCTAATATACACATTGCATCAGGTTTAATTTCTTCCTTTAATAAAGGTAGTACCGAAGAGCCAGCTGCTATGATTAGACCTTTATCCTTAATCTTTTTTAATATTTCGATATTTTTGTCCAATGATGGTCCATTTGCAACAATAAACGCTGGTTTATTATAAAATTTATTTTTCAAACTACTAACATACGGATTTTGAATAATTTCATTTACATTGTTAATTAAATTATGAAAACCTATTAAATTATCGTAAGGATCGTTACCTATATTTATCGTACAAAAAGTAATAAGCTCCATAATTGATTGATGAAGGTGCAAGTATTTCTTTTTAAAATATCTTTTTGCACTATTCGTAAAGACACACGTAGGCATCGTGCATTTTAGCAACCCACCAGTAAGTAAAAATTGCTGGAATTCTTGTGAAATATCATGAAAATCTCCCACAAAAAAAATAACTTTTGGATCTTTCAACATTTTTTCAAGGTCAAACAAATATAACATCGCCAAAAAAATATATATATTTTGTTCAAATATAACAACAAACGTATTCTGGTGTCTTTTTGCATCAAGAGTAAACAGTGGGTATCCAACGTCACAGCCATAAATAAATAAAGATGTAGCATCAATTATAGAATTTTCTTTAAATAATACTTCACCTTCATCTAATGGTGTCGTACCATTTAAATAAAAAGACCCTTCTGTTCCAATATACTTACAAGTCGGCATTCCTTTATCATTAACCGACACCTGAATTTTTCTCCAGAGATCATCTTTATTCACCTTTCTCACTTGTTTTTTAATACGCTCTGGGAGAAGGTTAAAGTTTTTCTGAAAACCTATTTCTAATAGTGTAGTTTTTAAAATTAACCTTCCTTTCATTTTTTTTAGTAACTGCAACCCCTCACATTCAAGTACACTTCTAAGACCGATGATATCTTTTTCACTTAATATCTTACGTAACGGGTGAAGTAGTAAAATTATAGCTCTTACTTCATCATAGCTTACCATCATGTTAGAAGAATAATTTTCTATAACAAACTCTAATTTTTCTAGAAAAAAGATAAAGTGCTCGAGAGCATATTTGTCATTCCCTTCTTTTATGCTCTGTACCGTCAAAAGAAGTATTTTTTCCGACTCTACTATATGATTGTACAAATCATCATTTATCATCATCTTCCCTTTCTAGTAGGTTTTTCCATTTTTCCTGTTGAAAATCTTCAAGGTTTTTTAGAACTCCTTTCTTATATTGAAGCGACTCATAATCAAGCTTATCCATTGTAGCCTGAACCTCTTTAATATCCTCTTCAGTCCAATAGTTAGATAATGATTGATTGGACATTTCTTTTAATCCAACTAAAATTGTTTTTAATTCGATAACAGCTTTGTTATAGTCACTTTCCTTACTAGCTTCAAGGCTCTTATTATCTTCATTAGCATGCATTTTCTTATTGTCCATTAAAAGCACCTCGCATTTTTTATCATATTCAAAGAATTTCTTATTTTGCAAAGTGAAAAATGACTTTTTGGACTGCTTTTATTACACTCTCAACATCATCATCAGTCATTTTCGGAAATAGCGGTAAGGTAATAGCATCGCCATAAAACTTTTCCGCTATCGGACAAAGGCTTCGTGGATAACCAAGCTTTTGGTAATAAGGTTGTAAATATACAGGTATATAATGAACATTAACTCCAATATTTTCATTTATTAAAGCCTCATATATTTCCTTACGAGCCACGTATAATTTGTGCAGGTCCAATTTAATGACATATAAATGATAACTTGAAAGTCGATCATTCTTTTCATAAGGTAGGATAAGTTGATTTAGCTTATTAAAAGCATTATTATATTTTCCTACTATTTCCTTCCGACGACTTATAAACGAATCAACTTTTTTGAGTTGACTTATTCCTAGCGCAGCCTGAATATCAGTCATACGATAATTAAATCCTAGAAATTGCATTTCATAATACCACGCTCCTTCATTCTCCCCCATCTTTTCACAGTTTCTAGTAATTCCATGATTACGGAATTGGATTAGCTTATCATAATAGTCTCGATTGTTTGTTGTAATAACCCCACCTTCACCAGTAGTAATGTGCTTTACTGGGTGGAAGCTAAACATTGTCATATCACTAATTGACCCTATCTGTCTTCCCTTATACTTAGCACCTAGTGCATGAGCTGCATCTTCAATAATGATTAAATCGTATTTCCTAGCAATATTAATAATCGCATCCAAGTCAGCAGGCAGACCACCAAAATCTACAGGGATTATCGCCTTTGTTCGTGATGTTATTAACGCTTCTATATTTTCAGCTGCAATATTATTCGTATCAAGATTAATATCAGCAAAAACCGGAGAGCCTCTCTGATATAAAATACAATTCGTAGTTGCTACAAACGTTATTGGCGTTGTTATTACTTCATCCCCCTCAGAAATACCCGCAGCAAAAACAGCAGCATGAAGTGCAGCCGTTCCACTTGAAAAAGCAACAGCATATTTACTATTTACATATGTTGAAATCTCTTTCTCAAATTTTTTAAGAATAGGTCCAGTAGTTAAATATTCACTTTTCAAAACATCGATAACTATGTTAATATCTTGGTCATCAATCCATTGCTGTCCGTAAGGGAGAAATTCATTTCGAACTGGTTTGCCACCGTGTACTGCCAATTTATTTAACATAACATTCCCCCTCGTCATCGATCAGACCGTAAAAAATCTAATAAATTTACCTCTTTCAATATAATGTTTTTGATGTCTTTCACAGCTAACTGGTTACAACCAAAACAGTCAGCTCGGTAATGAACACTTTTAACAGGCTTACTCGCGCCTTCAACTTTTGGATAATCACTAGGAATAATAAACATGTTATCTTTCTCATAAACAAATGGGATTTCTTCATTCATTAAAAGTTCTTCAACAACCTTTTCCCCAGGTCGTAAGCCGATTTCTTCAATATAAATTTCATCCTTTAATATATTAAATTTTTCCTCAACAATTGATATGATTGCTTCCACTAGGTCATTCAGTTGAACTACAGGCATTTTTAATACGAATATTTCTCCTCCATTAGCAATTCGAAGTGCATCTAACATTAACGAGCATGCTTCAGTTTGTGACATCATAAATCTTTTCATTTTTAAATCGGTAACTGTTATTTTTTTTTCTTTCATTATTTTCTTAAAAAATAAAGGAATAACTGACCCTCTTGACCCAATTACATTGCCAAACCTGACTGAAGAAAAAACAGTTTTATGATTTCCTTTATATGAATTGGCAGAAACAAAAAGTTTTTCTGCAATTAACTTAGATGCTCCCATTGTATTAGTAGGACTAATTGCTTTATCGCTGCTTGTAAATAACACTTTTTGCACTTTGTTTTCAAGAGCTGCTTCAATAACATTTTGTGAACCAATTATATTCGTTCTGACAGCTTCAAATGGATTATTTTCACAAGCAGGGACATGCTTTAACGCTGCTAAATGAAACACATAATCAATATCATTCATCGCATAACTAAGCCGCTCTTTATCTCTAACGTCGCCAAGTAAAAAGCGCAATCTTTTTTGAGCTTTCCACTCTTCTTGCATTTCAAACTGCTTATTTTCATCCCGACTAAAAATACGTACAATAGCAGGATTATATGTTAACAAAATATCTACTAGTGCTTTACCGATACTTCCTGTTCCTCCTGTCACCAAAATTTTTTTTCCTTCAAACAAAATAACACCTACTTCCCCTCATAGATTTCACTATTACTTCACACTACACTTGGAATAAAATTAGGTGTTTTTTTAAAAATGTTTAAACTGTTTGAACATTGACATTGAAAGGGTGAATTAATCGAAATTAGTTAAAGCATCTTCCATGACACAGGGGTACCTTTCTTAACACTTTCCTTTACACGCTTCCCTAATAAAATGTCATAATATTTCGGCTCAAGACCATAACCTGGCCGAATGATTCTAATATTTTTTTCTGTAATCATTTCTCCTGCATTTAAGTCTTCAGTAATATATATAGAACGACGATGAAGCAACGACGAAACCTCTCCTTCTGTTGGTCCATAGCTCACCTTTCCTATTGATCTCCAAGCCTTCCTTACTTCGGTAACAAGCATTTTCATCTCATCTGGTTCCATAGAAAATGGTGAATCTATCCCATCATCAGTTCTAGACATCGTGAAATGTTTTTCAATAACTGTTGCTCCTAAAGCAACACTAGCTATTGGAACACCTAACCCTATAGTATGATCTGATAATCCTACCTCACAATTGAACAACTCAGCCAAATGAGGGATTGTCACAATGTTTGAATCACTTTCGGATGCAGGATAGGAACTCGTACATTTTAATAAAATTATATTATTGCACCCCGCACCTTTTGCTGCTTGAACTGCTTCATCAAGCACGGCGACTGTTGCCATACCGGTAGATATGAATAAAGGTTTCCCTGTCGCAGCTACTTTTCTAATTAACGGGATATCTACATTTTCAAATGAAGCAATTTTATAAGCTGGAACTTTTAATGTTTCTAAAAAATCTACAGCAGTCACATCAAAGGGAGAACTAAACCCGACCATCCCGAGCTCCCTACACTTGTTAAATATCGTCTCATGCCATTCCCATGGTGTATACGCCCTCTTATACAGCTCATACAATGTCTGACCTTGCCATAAGCTATTAGCATCGTTAATAAAAAATTCCTCTTTTTTCATATTTATTGTCATCGTATCTGCTGTATATGTTTGTAGTTTTATAGCGTCGACACCAGCTCTAGCTGCAGCCTCTACAATTGTTAACGCATGATCTAATGATTGATTATGATTCCCGGACATTTCCGCAATAATAAACGGTTGATGACCCTTACCAACGTAACGATTAGCTATTTTGCATTTATACATCTATTTTTCTCCTCCCTTCATTTGTAAAATTGTGTTGACAGCGCTATGTTGTTGATTATTTGTACATCTATTTGTAATAGCTAACGCTCGTTGACTCATATTAATTAACTTTTGAGGTGACCTTAAAGCATTGTTAATTTTTGCAACGTAATCATTTACTTTGACATCCTCATGCCAACCGATTTTCCATACAGCCCCATATTGATGAGCAGCACAAACTGATTGTTGTTGATTTTTTGCAACAATCGCAGTGATAGAAGGGACACCTAAATAACATCTTTCCCACATCGATATACCGCCTGCTCCAATTGCGAGATTCACCTTTGATAGCAATCTTGCAAAATGGGTTATTTGACTATGGTATTGATAACCTTGTTGTTCACACATCATATAAATCACATCTTGTTTCGGATTTGAAGTCCCAACGACGACATCTACATGATGTAAATCAAAATCAATTTTATTCACGGCTTTTAGAGCTTTTTCAGTTTCTTCTGTTGGATCGCTACCTCCGAAGAAAATAAGTAGCCGACGGACATGACCGTCTCTTGGTTTTACTTGCATTCTTTCATGGATAAATTCTTTTCTAATGAGTAGATGCTTTGGTCCGAGGATTTTTTTACAATGAGGTGGAACGAGTAGGTCATAACGAGTTTGGTAGTTACTAATAAAATTGTGATCAAGCAATATATCACACTGATGACATCTGTTAGCTAAATCATCAATTACCATCAATTTAGAAACGCGATTCCTCACTATACTCTCCCATTTTTCGCTAATATGATAGTGATCAACGATAAGCCATTCTATTTGGTTAGAAATCACTTGTAGTCCTTGCAAAGTTTCATCCGCATCTTCTTGCTCTGAATGAATTTGCTTATAAAGACGGATCACACGAAACCCCTGTAATTCAATATATGAGTTAAGATTCCCTTCAAGCTCCCTAGATATAAAAACAACAAGATATCCTTCTTCTCTTAATTGTTCAGCAAGCACTAAACAACGCATAACATGACCAGTACCTATTAGCGTAGATGCGTCTACTCTAAAGACAGTGTTCATAGATATCCTCCATTTGAGCTCAACATTACGGTTTATTCAACAGGTTTTTGAGTGATATGAGCATTCATATTTGCTACATTAGCATGTGTAACTAAATATTCCACCACATCTTGAGAAGGGATTAGAATCTCTCCCTTAAAATAATCAGCTACCACACAGCACAACTGATAATCCTCTATTGTATCTAAGGTAATCCTCAGCTCAGGATGATTCAGAAAACTAGGTGCGATTACTTTTGTATGCTTGAACTTCGATGGATGTTCATAAGCATAGTAAGTAACATGTTCACGATGACGGGTTTCATGACCATATTTATAAATAAACTCAAGGGCAGTAAATGCAATCATTTCAACAACTAGTCCGCGAGGTAAATGCCCATTAACAATTACAATATCTCCCGGATTCTTTTCCATACGATTTATGATTTGGTTTGCAAAGGTATAATCTATAAATGGACAATCTGCAGTAACACGAATAATATAATCTGGCTTATACTGTTTAGCACAATGATAGTAACGACTTAGTACATCACTTTCACTTCCACGGTAACAAGTAATATCATGTTTTTTACACCATTCTTCAATTTGATTATCTTGTTCGAGGGTCGAAGTTGCCACAATGATACCCAAAGTCTTTTGAATTTTCTTACACCTAGAAACGACATAGTTTATAACCGTACTCGTGCCTAACGGTTTTAATACTTTACCAGGTAATCGTGTCGAGCCCATTCGAGCTTGGATAATTATTAGAGTTTCCAAATGCTCACCGCCTAGCTCACAATATTAAATCTTCAGGGTACCGAACAAGCATCATTTCCTTATTAGTGTGAACAAAAGGGTGTTTGTGTAAATCATTCCCATTTGTTTCTAATATAAACCAGTAAAAGCTATCTAAGCCTGCCGCTATACTTAATGTAGATGCACCACCAAAACGACTATTACATTCAATAATATGAAAATAGCCATTCTTATCAACTATCACTTGTAAAACAACATGACCATATAACTCTAAATCAGTAACCATTTTTGAACAAAGCTTTGCTAATCGTTGATCACGAAATGTAGTAGATATTTGTGATTCACCATCAACTACTAATACACGTTTTCTAGTCACAACACCTTTCACTTCTCCAGTTCTCATTACATATACATCTGCGGATATTTCATCCCCTTCAATATAAGGTTGAAAAATGGGCTTAGCTAGCTTTTCAGCATACTCGATTGACTGATCTTTTGTTAATTTCAAGCCAATATCTTTTGATCCAGCCCCATACCTTTCTTTTACTACATAAAATTGGTTATCCCCTACCATATCTATAAAACTTGTTTCCGTTTGAACTACAGGGTAGCCATGCTTCGTTCCGAATTTACTAAATAGATATTTATCTACACATCTGCCTACAGCTTTTTTTGTGGCAATCATTACAAAGATACCATTTTCATTTAATACATTTTTATGCTTAGCAAAAAATAATAATTCTCCATCACGAGAAGGAATAATGGATGTAATGTGATTTTCTATACAATATTGAAGTAAGTAATCAACTGTAAGCTTATTGAAGTTAGGGATTTTCCAAAATTGATCAACGAAATAACGACCGATACAATGATCATCGCTATCGGCTCCGTACACTTTTATGTTACTATTGATTTTTTCAGCTGCTACTTTCACTGCTTTTAGCATCGGTACTTTTTTTGATATACTTGTTACAAGAATATTAGTTTTTATTTATGTCCCCCCTAAAAAATACTCTGTTGAATTGTGTTCCAATCTATAAACAATCGAATAATATCTTCTTCAACAAGCTCCTTGCCCATTTGTATTTCGATAATTTCAATATCAGTTAACCCTCTTATCGTATGTTTGTCACCGATATTAATATTTACAACATCCCCAGCCTTTACATGAAACTCCTTATTGTTTAAAATACATGTTCCACTACCTGAAATAATCTTCCACGTTTCATTTCGTTTTTTGTGAAATTGATAACTTAAATTTTTCCCTTTATAAATACAGACTCTTTTTGTTAGTACTTCAATACCAGTTGCTAACTTGGTATAATCAAGAACGCGATACCACCCCCAACGGCGCTCTTCATACATAGGTCGTTGTTCAAATCCATCTAACAAATCTTTTAATCTAGGACTAGCTTTTTTACTACTTACTAAAATCCCGTCTGGACTTGCTGCAACAACTGCATCCGACACTCCTAATACATATGTAGGAATCTCTAGTTCGTTTATAAGATGTATATTCGTTGAATCTTCACTTATTTTCCCATTTCCTACAATATTATTAGACATTTCATCTGTTAAAGTGTTCCAAGAACCAAGATCCTTCCATTCACCCTCATATGGCAAAACGACTATATTTTTTGCAAATTCAACAACTTCGAAATCAAAACTAATTCTCTTTAATTGCTCGTATTGTCTTAACAACTTTTCATATGTAACCGCTATGCCTTTTTGTACTAACAAATTTATTAAATATCTTAGTTTAAATGCAAAAATCCCACAATTCCAAAGTGCACCTTCTTTTATTAATCTTTGTGCCTCTTTTTCATTCGGTTTTTCAATAAAGTTACTCACATTATAGTAAGAACCTTGAACAAAAGATTGCTTCGGCATAATATATCCATATTTTTCAGACGGATATACAGGACGTACTCCAATTAAGGCAATATCACATTCTGTTTCATTTACAACCCTCTCTAATTCTAGTACCTTAGTAAAAAAATAATTTTCAACATAAGAGTCAACAGGAATGACACAAATCACTTCATCAAGGCCATTTCCTATTGATAGTAAGTAAGTTGCAGCTAACGAAATAGCTGGAAACGTATCTCTCCTGTTAGGCTCAATAATTATTGATATGGTAGAAGAAATTTGATTTTGTACTATTTCTACTTGAGATCTAGGTGCAGTAATGTACATTGAATCCCTTACACCAGCTAATTGCAGCTGACGTAAAACTCTCTGAACCATTGACTCTACATTTCCATTGTCATCTTTTAATATCTTCAAAAACTGCTTCGATCTTGAATCATTAGAAATTGGCCACAACCGTTTCCCCGATCCACCTGATAGTAACACGTGGTGCATTTATTCCCCTACTCTCATTATGATTTTCAATATTGAAGAGAGAATACTAACAATATCATTCAGGCCAACATTCTTTGAATTTAGAATACTAAGTACAATTTATCTTGTAAATTAACGGCAATTTCAGTCACAGATGTTAGAATGTTTTTGTTACGAATGTTTTCCTTCTTAACAGACTGTCATGCTTAAACTTTATTCCGTTACGTTCAAATAAATTGCATGCTTTTCGGTAAATCCTTGAACTAATGGTGAAAGCAACTAATAGTTTTCATAGAATTAAATTGTAGCAATAGTTGTTATTCATATTTATGAGTGTTGAGAATAGTTATTGGTTATGTCTTCTAATCGTGTTTACATATTTACTGACACATTCGTTAATATCATACTTCTTCTTTACAGTCATTTTTGCGCTTTTTGTTAATTCCGATAATTTATAGTAATTCTCATATGAATAAATTAATGCATCAGCAAGTTCGTCTATATTCCCTGGTTTCACCCCTATTCCATTAATATTCGGGCGTAAATAATCTTGTATACCTTCTGTATAAGAGGCTATTACAGGCACTTGAAGAGCCATCGCCTCTAGTCCAACAATACCTAGACCTTCACTTAGTGTAGGAAACACAAAAACATTACAGCACTTAACCAATTCGAGAGGTTTTTTTAGCATACCAGTAAACACAACATGTTCTTGTATACCACTTTGATGTATTTCATATAGTACTTTCTCATAATAGTCCTGTTCAGCAATTTCACCTATAATGATTAATTTCGCTCTTTTAATTTGATTTAGCGCTTTTTTAAAAGATTTAACTAAATGTAATATCCCCTTCCTTTCTTCTACACGCCCTAAAGTAACAAAACAAAATTCATCGCTCTCACAATATAATATTTTTAACTTTTTGTTTATCTGAATATTCTCACAATATTCCACGTCAATTCCCCAAGGGATAACCTCTAATTTGTTCTTATCAATATTCATGTTCACTTCTAGAAATTCTTTCCAATAATATGACATTGTATATATTTCATCACACATATTAAATGCATAACCATCTGCTATGTTCATCCATGCTGGCCTATTAACATTCCAACTGTGAAACGTTGCTACAATTGGAATATCTTTACCACAAAGTTCCTTTGCCATATTTACTAAGAAAGCTGGATATCCAGCATGTACATGAACAAGGTCAAATTGATCTAGAATAGTTGTCAACGATATAATTTCCATCCACATGCTTTTGTAATCACGCTTAAAGGAGTCAACTTTTATAATAGGAACATCATTTTTCTTTAATATTCCTTCATATTCATCCCAATTCTTTATTTGTTCAACTGGATTTGAAGTTGCCACAGTTACTTCACAATATTTTCTTAATTCTAAAGATAATGTAGTTACAACTTTTCCAGAACCACTTATTAAAAATGGGGTGATTTCCAATACCCTCATCATTTTCCATCACCTCTTATTTAAAATTGTATATAATCTATCTCTAGTCTAGTTACCAAATATACAATAATATTGAGATGCCACCTTGTTTGATCAGTTGCTGATATTTTCACCACCACTAAATCTAATTTTCGTACGTTTACTAAATGTATTTTGCGGTATGTTTGTTTCAGAATAAGTAGTTCCGGTCTAATGTATATCCATTACACTTAAATAATTTCTAGAGAACCAACAATTATCTCCAAAACTATGACTAGTAGTCATAATATCGGTTTTCGATTTTAATTAAAGCAATCAATCCAAATCTAAATCTTTATAACAGTATAGTACTTAGTTTAAGCTCTTTTTCTTTCCACTATGTCCTATTAGACTAATTTATTATATTTTCTCACCTATCTTTTAACCACTCCTCTGTTCTTCTTATTCCTTCTTCTAAACTCACTTTCGGCACCCATCCTAATAGTTGTGTTGCCTTATCAAAATTACATAGTAGTTTCTCAATTTCACTTTGAGGATGAATATGAGGTACGAGTCGAATCCTAGATTGATCACCATCAACAATCATCTTTGCTAACTTTTTTATTGAAATATCAGATCCTAACCCTGCATTTATTATTTCTCCATTTGTTTGATTAGAGTAGCCTGCTGTAACAATAAATCGAGCACAGTCATCTACAAAAAGAAAATCTCTCGTCTGAGTCCCATTACCATATATATTTAAGCTTTGACCATTCAATTTATTTTGCAGAAATTTAGTAATAACCCCACCTTCTCCATTTGACTTTTGATAAGGACCATACGTATTAAACGGGCGAAGAACTACTACTGGAAGACCGTATGAATAATAATAAGAGAGCACCATACTTTCCGCTGCTATTTTTGCTCCTGCATATGGGGAGGCTGGTTTAATTGAATGTGTCTCATTAATACCAACATCGTTTGAAGATCGATCATAAACCATACATGTACTCATAAAAACAAGCTTTACAGCATATCTCCTGCATTGTTCAAGAATGTAGAATGTTCCAATTGTATCATTATTAAAAGTTGTATCGGGATGCTCAATACTATCATGAACATTAATGCTCGCCGCCAGATGATAACAAAGATCAAATTTTTGTAGAAAGAGCTCGTTTAATAAAGCAGTGTCTTTAATATCCCCATGAACAAATTCCATAAAATTTTCATTACCTATAAACTCTTCAATATTTTCTTTTCTACCGTTAGATAGGTCGTCCACTATCCACACTTTGTGCTGATCCGATAATAACTGTTTAACAACCCATCTACCAATAAATCCAGCCCCCCCTGGAACAAGTATTTTCAAGGGCAAATTCCTCCTATAAAGTAGTGCCTCAATTTATTCTTTCAAATCCATTTATGCTCAATGTATTCCGGTTAAAGTTGTACTATGTATAACAAATTACTATTAGTCTAAATCATCATGTTCTCATTGAATAAGTTAAGTAATTTATTTCCTTATGGACTTACCACTCAAAAAACCTTACTCTGTAATACATGAGCAAGGTTTACTGAAATGTATAAGATAACTAAACAGCTACTATTACCAAAGAAGATATTATTTACCCCCGTGCCCAATCAATGCTGATTAGCAAGAATAAAATACACTAGACAAACTATGAAAAGGGGTTAAAACATGGGTAAATATACTACATCGTCATGTTGTGGTAGCACTAAGATAACTACCACAGAGAAGACAGCTTGTTGCGATTGCCCTACCTTTGTTAACCAGATGAACAGTAGTGTTAACTTATCTTGTGGGGCATCTGAATACACAATTTTCGCTGGAAATACCCAAGGCTCTTTAAGTGGAACAATCTCTACCAATGGAGCCGGTACAGGACCTTGCTCTAATGCAACTATACGTATCTTATCAAATAACCTATTATTACATCAACAGGATTTAATTGTGACACAAAACTTTAGCTTTTCTTTTAATAATGTAACAAGAGTTACCGCTTCGTGTAGTGGAGGTAACGATGGCGATATGTGTGAAATAAAATGGGAGTTGGCATCTTCAGAAAGATGCATAACAAATAGTCCTCCCCCAACAACATTTTCTTCAAACTCAAATGGACCATAGAATCAAAATTCTATTGCTGTAGCAGTGATTCCCGAATTATATAACAATTCCATAAATTAACAAATCTTAACTAAGCGCTCTTAGACAAGTTACCACCGTTCATAGCGGTGGTTTGTTTTGTGTAATGTTAAATTACTCCTCATTAACTAATGTTATTTCTTATCAAATACTCCTGCAAATTTCTCAAAAGCTCTAGGAAATAAATGATACAAAACACTACTAGCATTCATCCATCTAGGTAAATTTAACTCTCGCTTAGGATGAATCATTAATTTTATGATTTGCTCAGACACATACTCTGATTTCAAGATTATTTTTTTTACATTTTTCACATAATTACCTGATTTATCAGCAGTATTGAAAAAATTTGTTTCAATTGGTCCGGGATTAACTGCTGAAACATGAATATTTGTTTTAGCAAGCTCCATTCTTAAACTATTTGTAAATCCGATGACTGCATGCTTGCTAGCTGAATAACCACTAGATTTAGGTGTAGCCAATTTGCCCGCTTGAGATGCAATATTTATAATATGCCCCGAGTTATTGCTTACCATAGAAGGTAGCACTTCCTTCGTACAAGCCGTTAACCCAAGTACATTTACCGCAAACATTCGTTCAATATCATCCATATTTGCTTCAATAAATGAATCAAAAATACCGAATCCAGCGTTATTTACGAGAATGTCTATATGTCCAACTTGTTGATAAATTTGTTGAAAAACTACCTTTACTTGAGCTAAGTTACTTACATCAAGTGGAAAATACAGACTATCGACTGAAGCTTTTTCATTTATATATGATGAAATTTCTCTTAATTTGTCTTCAGATCGAGCTAGCATTATAGGGCGAGCACCCATCTCAGCCACCTTCAAAGCAATTTTTTCACCAATCCCTGAGGAAGCTCCTGTAATAACGATGTTTTTATTTAATAGTGTATTCATACTTCTCCCCCGCAAAAATTAAGTTCCATAAGAGACATATTTGCCCATTTTATTTTTATATGACGGTTTTATCAATTGTAGCCTTTAAAAGTTTTTTTATCTATAGACAAGCATTGTATTTTCACATGCATTAATACACCTGATAGGATCGAACATTTACTAAGCCATTTTCAATTCTTTTCTTTTCCAATATAAATATTGATTGCCTTAATAATTGAGGTAGTTTCTGGTTTACTAGACGTTTACTAATATTGTAATTTAATCACTTGGATTATCATCATTCTATTTTCTTTTCCAAGAATCTTTTAATGCAACAATTCTGTTAAAAATTAACTTTTCGGCTGATGAATTTTTATCTACGTTGAAATAACCATGACGGAAAAATTGAAACTTACTTTCAATCTTTGAGTTGTTAATAGCAGGTTCTATGACACAGTCTTTTTTAATCACTTTCGAATTCGGATTGATTTTTTCCATCCATGTTTTCTCTTTGTCCTTTACGATATCTTCATTCTCGAATAATTTCTCATATAATATAACGTCTGCTTTTACACTATGTAGAGCTGAAACCCAATGAATCGTACCCTTTACTTTTCTGCCTGCAAAACCTGTTCCACTTTTTGTTTTTTGGTCATACGTACAACGAAGTTCAATAATTTCACCAGTCTCATCCTTTATAACTTCATTACACTTAATAAAATAGGCTCCCTTTAATCGAACCTCTGAATTCAATGTTAACCTTTTAAAACCTTTTACGGGCACTTCCATAAAATCATCTTTTTCAATATAGATTACGCTTGAAAAAGGTACAGCTCTTTTTCCTAAATTAGGATTTTCTACATTGTTGTCAATTGATAGCATTTCCTTCTTATTTTCATCAAAGTTCGTAATAGTAACCTTTAAAGGATTTAACACAGCCATAACACTTTTCACTTTCGGTTTCAGTTCGTTACGAACGATACTTTCAAGCATTGCATAATTAACAGTGCTTTGATGTTTTACAAAACCAATTTCATTTATAAACTTTCTGATACTTTCTGGAGTAACTCCTCTTCTTCTTAATCCCCTTATTGTTGGTAATCTCGGGTCATCCCATCCATCTACATACCCTTCTGTTACCAGCTCTCTTAAATATCTTTTACTAGTTACAACTCCTGTTAGATTTACCCTGCCAAACTCTCTTTGTTTCGGTGGTTCTTTTACATCGAGTTCACTTAATACCCATTCGTATAACGGGCGATGGTCTCTAAATTCTATGGAGCATAGAGAATGTGTAACCCCTTCTATTGAATCTTGAATTGGATGTGCAAAATCATACATCGGATAAATACACCAATCACTACCCGTTCTATAATGGTTTTTGTGAATAATTCTATATAAGATAGGGTCTCTTAAATTGATATTTGGCGACTCCATATCTATTTTTGCTCGTAATACTTTAGAAGCTGTTGGAAATTCACCCTTTTTCATCTTTAAGAATAAAGTTAAATTTTTATCAATAGTTCTTTCTCTATATGGACTATTTTTTCCAGGTTCAATTAAAGTACCACGATAATTTGTAATTTCTTCAGGAGAAAGGTCACAAACATAAGCTTTACCTTTTTTTATCAATGTAACAGCAGCATTAAAAATTTCATTAGAATAGTCTGATCCATAAAATACTCGATTACCCGGGCGATAGCCTAACCAGTTAATATCCTCAATAATTGCATTAACATACTCAATATCCTCTTTTAAAGGGTTTGTATCATCAAAACGTAGATTAAAATTCCCATTAAACTTTTGAGAGACCATAAAGTTTGTATGAATAGCATAAACACTACCAATATGAAGATATCCATTTGGCTCAGGTGGGAACCTTGTACAAATAGGTCTATTAAAAGTACCATCCATTAAGTCGTCTTCGATTAATCTATCTATAAAACTGTTGGTAATTATCTTATTCTCACTCATTTTCTATCCTCCTAAATTTAAATTTGAATTGTTCAACAAAAAAAATCTCACCCCCAAGACTAGTTATGTCTTGGGGACGAGATTATATATCGTGGTACCACCCCAGTTTGTTAATATGTCACCATATTAACCTCTTCAGGTACGGTATTAAAATTTAATACTTATACCCTAGCTCTATAACAGGAGCACCTGTCACACTATCCCTTAAAATAAGTTCCAATGCGATACTCTGAGGCTTGGTTCAACAAATAATTCTTACTCCTTTTCAGCAGTTGGAGCTCTCTGTAAAGAATTAATATTATCTACTCTTCTCTTCGTCGCGATTACAATTTTTAGTTTTTTTTATAGTATCAGTGCAAGCATTTTTTGTAAATATTTACTTCTAAAATACACTAAATTGTTAAAATATATATCCGTTTAATGTTTAAGATATCATTTCATTATTCACACCCACTGAGGTCTGAGAAAGAAACAACACACGAATTAGCAGTACAAATTGAAGAAAGAAATTTAAAACAATATATAGTGGTTTAGCATAAGAGCCATCTACTTAAATAAGGCTAACTGGTCCTAGAACCGTTAGCCTTTATATACCTACTGTTTGTTCACGTTACAACACTTTAGAAACTTGAGCGGAATATAGCCATTGCTCGCTTGATGTATCGACTACAATTTCGTTGATATCAACTAAATAGTCCAATTGCCCAAACGCTTCAGACATTGTGAGAGCTAACTCCTTTTGATAAACAGAAGGATACAGCTCCTTACACACCTCAAAAGCAGTCATAGGTTTTTTCTTTAACATGTCTAGCACATAATATGCCTTTTCTTTTTGTTTATCAAGGCGTTTAAGAATTAACGAATGTGCATCTTCTATATCTTCTCCGTGACCAGTAAAAGCATAAGAGATATCAATATCAAGTAGCTTTTTAATTGACTCATTATATTGTAATTGAGGTTTTGGACGGTTTATCTCACCAAACATAGGTGCTTCAAGCAGCGGGTTAGGTGAAATAGCTGCTAATAAATGATCACCTGCAATTAACAGTCCATCTGATTCACGGTAAAGCACGATATGGCTTTGGGCATGCCCTGGTGTTTCTATAACCTTCCATTCATGCAAACCGTCAATTTTATCACCTTGAATAATTTCACCTGTTAATGACCGAGTGCAAGAAAAGCGGAGTGACAGTTTCATTTTCGCAATGAGAGGCATATAAGCTGGATCTATACCCGCTTGAAAAAAAAGTGATGTAAAAAAAGATTCCCTTTGCGTTAAGTATTCCTTATCTTGACTAATCCATGGTTCATTTTTCGGATGACCAATGACCGGTAGATCAGCAGGTAAATAATCCAGTAAACCAACATGATCTGGATGATGATGTGTAATAACAACTTGCTCAATATCCTCTGGACGATAGCCGTATTCCTTTAATTGAGTTCTAAAAACATTCCATGCTTCCTCTGTTTTAATTCCAGCGTCTATTAACGTTAAGCTGTCACCTTTTATGAGATACATATTAACATCACCAACTGGAAATGGTGTTGGTACAGTTAATTTTAAAATTTGCTCCATTACTTTCACCCTTTCATGTTCAATTATATTTATATAATCATTTTTCAGCTGTTAACGTACAATTTGATAGCTCCCCTAACATGAGGAGTTTAATTATCATATACTATGTATCATAGTTTACATGTTTTCCTCTCACTTGTCATTATATTCAAATAATTAGATATGATAACGCGTTAATGCGGTAAAAAAAATCAACTGATAGCTATTGACAAATAGATGTGGACAATTCATAATGACAAACAAATAAGAAAACTGAAAATCAAAACTTGTTGGGTATATGAGCTGAAAGACAAACACATGAATACACCTTTTGTCTTCAAATGTATGTCTGAACGACTTGAACCCGATCAAGCTCGATAACTAGACACAAATAACCTAGGCAATTTATGCCTTCTAACCATATAGCAAATGCACTGAATGGGACTAGTAAATGATTAATGGTAATAAGAGAATGAAATCCATCGGCTGAAAGATTTCATAACCCGCTTAATCAATGAACCTACCCAGGAGCAGTTAGCAAAACTAACCGTATACCCTCGTTACGGGAGAGAGCTGGACGATTTTCATTCGTGAATTGTGAGTTTCGAGTGTTATTGTCAATGAAGGTGGTACCGCGGAAATAGACCTATTCCGTCCTTTTTATGGATGAAATAGGTCTTTTTATATTTCACATGCTTTTTGGAATATCAATTTGATTTTGGAGGGATTACAATGAGCACCGAGTTAAATATTGCTTTCATCGGAGCAGGTTCGATGGCTGAAGCGCTAATAGCTGGTATGGTGAAGGAATCACTGTATCAACCAAAGCAAATTTCAGTAACAAATCGCTCCAACTATTCTCGTTTAGTAGAATTATCGAATAAATATGGGGTGACAACGACTACCACTAAAGAAAGCCTTATAAAGAATGCGGATGTTATCGTCCTAGCAATGAAACCGAAAGATGTGGCTGAAGGGTTGTCCTCCATATCGAAATATATTCGAGCAGATCAGCTCATTATTTCATTGTTGGCAGGCGTTTCTACGACATCTATAAATGAACTTTTACAGGAAAAGAACCCTGTTATACGAGCCATGCCAAATACGTCTGCAACCATTGGCAAATCCGCAACTGCTTTGGCACAAGGAACATATAGTTCAAAAAGCCATTTAGAAATTGCTAGGACATTGTTTGAAACTGTTGGGATCGTTACTATAGTTGCTGAAGACAAGTTACATGCTGTAACAGGCCTTTCTGGAAGTGGGCCAGCATATGTATATTATTTAGTGGAAGCAATGGAAAATGCATCAGTTGAAATTGGCCTAGATAAAGCTGTTGCCAAAGAGCTTATTTTACAAACAATTATCGGGGCAGCAGAAATGTTAAAGACATCAGAAAAACAACCGGCCACACTTAGACGCGAGGTGACAAGTCCAGGTGGTACAACAGAGGCTGGCATACAGGTCCTAGAACAGCATCAATATCAACAAGCTGTAATTGCGTGTATAAAACGGGCAACTGATAGATCAACTGAATTGGGGGCAGCTTTAACACAACTTGTTAAATAGCAAAGCTTAGCATACCCAATTCTACCTTAGAGCAATCTATTTCATCAGGTGGAGCATTTCCCCACCTGATGACAACCCATTTAAATGAAGTAGAAACTAACTTCATATCAAAAAAATGACATTAACCTTTCATACCTCTTGATAATTTTGGAATAGGGTATGACAAAAAGTCATGAGCCATATATGTATTATCGAATATCTCACGAGCCTCATTTACAAGCACTTCAGAGCTACTCCCCTGATAGCGCGAGCTAATATGTGTTAGCATCAAAGCTTTAACATTAGCCTTTTTTGCAATCTCTGCAGCTTCATAACTAGTTGAATGAAAATAATTATAAGCTAACTCTTCTTCAGCTCCTCCAAAAGTTGCTTCATGAATCAATAAGTCTGCATTTTTACCGAGTTCAACACTTTTTTCGTTACTTCTCGTATCTCCTAAAACCGTAATAATTCTCCCTTTTTGGCTTGGACCAATAAATTGTTTTCCATCAATGATGTCACCGTTTTCTAACTCAATAGTTAAACCCTTTTTTATTTGTTGGTATATTGGACCAGGGGGGATACCACGTGCTTTTAACTCGTCTACAAGTAACGCTCCTGGTAAATCTTTTTCAACAATTCGATATCCATAGGAAGTGATACCATGTTCAAGTTTACCTGCAGTAACATGAAATTGCTCATCCTCATAGATCAACCCTTCATCAATTTCATGAATATGTAAATCGTATTTTAAGCGGGTGCTACTAGTTTTTAAGGAGATGGTTAAATAATCTTTAATACCGCTCGGTCCATAAACTGTCACTGGTGTTTCTCCACCTTGAAACGATCGGCTTCCTAATAACCCTGAAAGTCCAAAAATATGATCGCCATGAAGATGGGTGATAAAAATTTTGTCTATTCTCCTCGGGCGAATTGACGTATGTAAAATTTGGTGTTGAGTTGCTTCACCACAATCAAAAAGCCACACGGATGCACGCTCTTCTAACAATTGTAAAGCAATTGATGTTACGTTCCGCTCCTTTGCAGGTACACCAGCCCCTGTTCCTAAAAAAATAACTTCCATAATAATACCTCCCCCACCGTTGCGCTATACTAAGCATAACAACTACAGTTAGATTAGGCAAAAAGAAAAATGATAGTTAAACTCATGTATGATTTCTTCAAATAATGACTCCAGAACTTCATCATACCAGTAGCTGTTGTATTAATAGACTTTTGTTACTAAGTATATATTTAATACATAAGTTTACTATGTAGGTGTCGGTTTTTTTCGATAAATATGTAGAATATTAGCCTGTTTTATCGTATTTTTTCTTTTAAAACATAAAATTGGTTGCTATAAATTTTATTTTTGTAGTCATTTATGATAAAACTAAATATAAAGGATCAGCTAATATCATATATTTTCCTTTTACTTACAAACCACAATTAAGTATTGCATAAATACTTTTAACGCTACGAGAAGAGAGAGGTTTTGAGCGTGAGCAATGTAGAAAAACCAAAAGCAATTATTATTATTTTTGGAGCAACAGGTGACTTAGCAAAGCGAAAATTATATCCCTCCATTTATAACCTATTTAAGGAAAAAAAGATGTCTAATGACTTTGCAGTTGTGGGGGTTGCAAGGCGACCTTTATCAAACGAAGAGTTCCGTAACGATGTAAAAACTTCGATTGAAGATTCCAATATCCAAGAGCTTGATAATGATGATTTTACGTCGCATTTTTACTATCACCCTTTTGACGTAACGAATAGTTCTTCATACGAGCAATTAAAGGAGTTAGTAGACACACTTGATACAAAATATAACACCGTGGGCAACCGAATGTTTTATTTAGCAATGGCTCCGGAGTTTTTCGGTACAATTGCCTCTTTCTTAAAATCAGAAGGATTAACAAACACTCAAGGGTGGTCAAGGCTAGTCATTGAAAAACCTTTCGGGCATGACCTACCATCAGCACAAAAATTAAATGAACAAATTAGAGAATCCTTCTCTGAAGATCAAATATATCGTATCGATCATTACTTGGGTAAAGAAATGGTTCAAAATATCGAAGTTATTCGCTTTGCGAATGCTTTATTTGAACCGCTCTGGAATAATAGATATATATCAAATATCCAAATTACGTCTAGTGAATCACTTGGTGTCGAAGATCGTGGACGATACTATGAAAAATCCGGAGCATTGCGGGATATGCTGCAAAACCATATGCTACAAATCGTATCTCTCCTAGCAATGGAACCACCAAGTAAGCTTGCAACAAAAGAAATTCGAAATGAGAAAGTAAAAGTATTAGGTGCACTTCGTCCAATAGAAGAACAAGAAGTTAATGATTATTTTGTTCGTGGTCAATACGGCAAAGGAATCGTTAACGATAAGAACGTGAGCGCATACCGTGAAGAAAATTTAGTTGATGCAGAGTCTAATACTGAAACGTATGTAGCTGGAAAACTACTTATCGATAATTTCCGCTGGGCAGGGGTACCTTTTTACATAAGAACAGGTAAAAGAATGCCTACAAAATCAACGAAAGTTGTAGTTCAATTTAATGATGTACCGATGAACCTCTATTATAAAAAAGGGGAAACGATGCACCCTAACTTACTCGTCATACACATTCAACCTGATGAAGGAATTACATTGCATTTGAATGCAAAAAGAAGTGGACAGACGATGAAAACAACACCTATACAGCTAGATTATTGCAATAATTGTGTGGACGGCATAAATACGCCTGAAGCATATGAAAAACTCATCTTTGATTGTATGAGGGGTGATGCTACGAACTTTACACATTGGGATGAAGTTGCTCTTTCTTGGAAATTTGTTGATACAATATCATCTGTTTGGGAAAAAGAGAAAGCACAGGATTTTCCTAATTATGAAGCTGGCACAACAGGACCAAAATTAGCAGATCAACTCCTTGCAAAAGATGGCTTCGCTTGGTGGGGGATTTAACCCTCCACCAGATATACATATTAATTTAGCGGGGGACATACCCCATGAAAGGAATTGAATAATAATAATGAAGATGTATGATGTGACTGCACAAGTTTATACAGGAATGCCTGTGTACAAAAATACACCTGCAAAACAACCGAGTTTAACAACTGTAACTAATGATTATATAACCGAATCTCGAATTGATATGGATGTGCACAGTGGCACGCATGTTGATGCGCCTCTACATATGATTAATGATGGCGAAACGATTGAAACGATATCAATTGAAGACTTAGTAGGCCAATGTAAAGTATTTGACCTAACAGAGGTTGAAGACCAGATTACAAAAAAAGACATTGAAAAATTCGACATTCAGGAAAATGATTTTGTTATATTCAAAACGAAAAATTCGTATGATGAAGAGTTTAATTTTGAATTTATTTTTGTAAATGAAGAAGCTGCAACTTATCTTGCTGAAAAAGGAATAAAGGGTGTTGGTGTTGATGCATTAGGCATCGAAAGAAGCCAGCCAGGACATCCAACACATAAAACATTATTTACGAATGATGTTATTATTATCGAAGGTCTTCGTTTAAAAGAGGTAGCTGCTGGTGAATACTTTATGGTTGCTGCTCCAATAAAGCTGCAGGGCTGTGATGCTGCTCCAGCGCGTGTTTTATTGTTTGAAGGTATGTAAAATAAAGAGCTCTCATAAATAGTTTTTCAATATAAAAATGTGTACATCCATATGTAAAAAGGTGTACACATTTTATTTTTTTATTTCAACTGTTAACACATCGATTGTTATTGATGAAAGCTTATATCGCTAATGTTTGTAGCATTTTTCTGTATTAAACCTTAGCGAGCGATTTAGTGTAGACAAATATCTACAAAGAAACAACCTATACCTTTTCAATAACTTGCACACCATCACTTGACCCAATGATAACTACGTTGGCCATATTCGGAAACAAACCTGTATCAATGACTCCTGAAACTTGTTTCAAGCTTTGCTGTAACACTGCTGGAGCATGAATTTCACTTACATTACAATCAAGTATGTAATTTCCATTGTCAGTAATATATGGCTCATTCTGAACAGTTCGTAGTTGAGGCAATACATTCAATTGCTGAGTAATTTCCTTAGCAGTTCTTTGCCAAGCAAATGGTACAACTTCAATTGGTAGTGGAAACTTTCCTAAGGTTTCCACGATTTTGGTTTCATCAGCAACTATGACTAACTGTTTTGAAGAAAGAGCAACTAACTTCTCTCTCAACAATGCACCACCTCCACCTTTTATAAGATTATACTCAGCATCAATTTCATCAGCACCATCTATTGTTATATCAAGTTCTTTTATTTCATCAAAATTACTCAATGGTATATTTAACTTTCTTGCTAATATCTCTGTATGATTTGAGGTAGGTATAGTCGTTATCGAAAGCCCTGCTTTTACTAACTCACCGAGCTTTTTAATTGTCCAATATACTGTTGAGCCCGTTCCAAGTCCTACTGTCATTCCATCTGTAATATATTCTACTGCTTTTTCTCCTGCAATTCTTTTTGTATCCACATAAGCCTCCTTATTTTATATCAAGTTTTTTTGGAAACTTTGTTGTTTTAGTTAATATATTTGAACTGCTAAGCAACTTTTATACAATTTCATAGTCGTTAACGAAGAAATAGATGCTCGAACTTGAGTTATATACATAATGATTTGTCAGTACAAAAAATATCAATCAATGCTACAACTATGATTCTAGTGTTTACCGTACCCTTCTAGCAGCCTGTTGAATCGGATCCCACGCACCGTTAAATGGCGGAGCATAACATAGATCAAGATCTTCTAGTTCGTTTACTGACATGCGATTATACAGCCCTGTTGCTAATACGTCCACACGCTTATCGACCCCTGCTTTACCGATCAATTGTCCACCAAGTAAAAGATGGTTATCACTTCTATAAACTAGCTTTATATGGATTGGATCAGCTCCTGGATAATACCCTGCAATATGCTTCGTAGTTATTTTTACTGTTTCATAGGGAATTTTTAGAGCATGAGCTTCTTTCTCAGAAAGTCCTGTTCTCCCTAACGATAGATCCATAAATTTAATAATGGATGACCCCGTAACTCCTGCAAAAGTTCTTGACTTTCCTACCATATTTAAACCAGCAAGCCTTCCCTGCTTGTTTGCTGTCGTTCCAAGAGGAATATAGTCATCTTGTCCTTTTACCATATGATATTGTACTGCACAATCTCCTGCCGCATACACATCCTCTATATTTGTTTGCATATAACGATTTATTTGAATTGCACCCTTTACGCCAAAAGCAAGCCCCGTGTCTTTCACAAATGTCGTATTAGGTCTTGCACCGATAGCTATTAAAACGAGATCTGTGTCATATTCACCACGATCAGTTTGCACTGATTCAACAAATTTATCCCCATTCAAAGAAAGGACATTCTCATTTGTATTTAACTCTATTCCATGCTTTATTGCTTCTTCATGAATGAGTTCAGCCATATCTTCATCAAAAATGCTTCCCAATTGACTACCACGTTGAATCATGCGAACATTTTTTCCAAGCATTTTGAAGTTCTCTGCCATCTCTAAGCCAATGTAACCACCACCAATTACAGTCACATTGTTTATATTATCATCCAGTTCTTCAAGTATGCTATTAGCATCTGGGATTGTTTTCAGTGTAAACACACGCTTAAGGTCAACACCCTTCCATTTTGGAACGACAGGTGATGCACCGCTAGCAATTAATAATTTATCATACTCATAAGCAAACGTTTCTCCGGTATGGCTGTTAATACCTTGAACTACTTTTTCTTCAGGAATAACATTTTGAACTTCGTGGTATATTTGAGCATTAATTCCGTACTTGTCTCGAAAAGTCTCCACAGACCTAGCTATAAGTTTCTCAGTAGATGGAATTACTCTACTTATCGTATATGGTAAACCGCATTGTCCATAAGAATAAATTCCACCTTTTTCTAATGTTGTGACCTTGGCATCGCTGTCATTTCTAATAATTTGCATAGCAGCACTCATACCAGCTGCATCACCGCCTATAATAACGTAATTCAAAAAATCATCCTCCCCGCTCTTATATTTATCAATGATTTTCAGTAACAGCGAAATTATTTTTTATCGGTTCTCACGATAAAAAACTTTTTATATCTGATAATAACTGTTCACTATCCTCAAACATGCTCATATGACCAACGTGTTTAATTAGAGATTGAGTTACATTATCTTTTGAAGTGGAAAACACCTTAGCTGTTGGTATGATTAGATCCTGTTCTCCTGCGACTAATAACACAGGTAAAGAAGTATGCTCTAGTATATCGCTGCGATTTGGGCGGTTTTTCATTGCCTTTAACGCACCAATAGTTCCCTCTTTTGATGTTTTATACCCAATTTCCTTTATGTAAGCCTCCTCTTCCATCATTTTCATTACGTTATTTTCCGAAAAAAGCTTAGGGACTAAACCATTAATTAGTGGCCTTACACCGTCTTTTTCAACTTTTTTAATATTCGCTTCCCTACCGGCTATCGCCTCATCTGAATCAGCAAAAGCAGTCGAATGAACGAGTGAAAAACTATTTAGCATGCTACTATAACGTTCTACAAAAGCGAGTGTAATGTACCCACCTAGGGAATGTCCAAACATTGAAACTTTATTAATATTCAGCGCTTCTAACAGAAGTTTAATATCTTCAGCCATATCTTCAATGGTATATTCGTCGGTTTGATAAGTTGAACCTCCGTGCCCGCGTAAATCAGGAGCAATTACTCGATATTGTTTCGCTAATTCTGGCATAATCCTTTCCCAATATGCATGACTCCCACAAAATCCATGCAGTAAGACAATTGGTTCCCCTTGTCCAACATCTTCATATGATAGTGTTAAATTTTCCGAAATAAACTGCTTCTTTAGCAAAATTTTCCCCTCCTATTGACTAATAAATAATTTAATCTTCAAATATACAAAAGAAAGCCCCACCTTAAGGAGCTTTCTTCATTACTTTTATTTTTCTAACCATTCTGTATGGAAAATGCCTTCTTTATCAATTCTTTGATACGTATGCGCTCCAAAATAGTCACGCTGTGCTTGAAGTAGGTTTGCAGGTAAAGTTTCAGTACGATAACTATCGTAATAAGCGAGAGCACTAGAAAATGCAGGTACAGGAATACCTAACTTCACCGCACTAGCAATAATCTCACGTAGTGATGATTGATAGCTTTCAACGATCTCTTTAAAATATGGATCAAGCAAAAGGTTTGGTAAATGAGCATCTCTATCATATGCATCCTTAATTTTTTGTAGGAATCTTGCTCGAATAATACATCCGCCTCTAAAAATCATCGCAATATCTCCGTATTGTAGATTCCAATCATATTCTTCAGAAGCAGCTTTATACTGAGCCCAGCCTTGAGCATAGGAACATATTTTACTCATATACAATGCTTTTCTTACGGCTTCAATAAACTCTTGTCTATCTCCGTCAAAAGCAGGTGATTGTGGACCACTTAACATGGAGCTTGCTTTAACCCGTTCTTCCTTCATAGCAGATATGAAGCGAGCAAAAACAGATTCTGTAATAATAGGTAATGGTACACCAAGGTCAAGAGCACTTTGGCTTGTCCACTTTCCTGTGCCTTTTTGACCAGCTGTATCTAAGATAACATCAACTAGAGGTTTCCCTGTTTCCTCATCAACTTTTTTGAATATATCTGCTGTGATTTCAATGAGATAACTATCAAGTTCACCAGTATTCCACTCTTTAAATATTTCATGAAGTTCTAAAGCGTTGAGTCCTAAGACGTTTTTCAATAGAAAATAAGCTTCACTAATAAGTTGCATATCGCCATATTCAATTCCATTATGCACCATTTTTACATAATGTCCAGCTCCATCTGGGCCAATATATGTACAACAAGGCTCACCATCAACTTTTGCGGAAATAGCTTCAAAAATTGGTCGTACAAGTTCGTATGCTTCCTTTTGGCCACCTGGCATAATAGCTGGGCCTTTTAAAGCACCTTCCTCTCCACCTGAAACCCCTGTACCAATAAAGTGAATGCCTTTCTCAGCTAACAGTTGGTTTCTTCTTTGTGTATCGCCAAAATAAGTATTTCCACCGTCTATTAAAATATCCCCTTTTGATAAGTGAGGAAGTAATTGTTCAATCGTTGCATCCGTCGGTTTCCCTGCCTTAACCATCAACATGATTTTCCGTGGTACTTCAAGTGATTCCACAAATTCTTCAATGCTATAAGTAGGTTTTACATTTTTTCCTTGTGCTTCACTAAGCATTTCATCCGTTTTTCCACGTGAACGATTATATACAGATATAGAGTACCCTCTACTTTCAATATTAAATGCTAAATTTTTCCCCATGACCGCTAAGCCGATCACACCAATTTGCTGTTTTGTCATGATAAGTACTTCCTTTCTATCAACAAATTCTATATTCAACCTTGAAAATACCACAAATATACTACTATAATCAAGTTCCACACACTAAGGTACTACAGGAAAAAGTCTTTTTCAAAACTTGTGCCTGATTCATTATCTCCATAATCATTTGATTTGTTAACTTTCACACCTCTTTTTATCGTATCTTTGCCGAACTTTTCATTTATTTGTGTTATCGTATTAGCTAATGGTTCTTCTCTAGCATCATCTTCGAATGAAAAAATATCAAGTTGTTTTGATGCACTTTCTTTTTCAAGTAAGTTTTGAGCTGTAATACCGAGCAAACGAATCGGTTGCTCATCCCAATGGCTTTTTAATAGTTGTAGCCCTGTCGAAAAAAGCATCTCATCATTAGACATTGGGTTTGAAAGCTTTTGACTGCGAGTAATTGTTTTGCGATTAGCGTAGCGGATCGTTAGTTGAACTGTTTGACAAACTAAATGTTTACGCCTCAAACGTTGTCCTACCGATAGGGCTAATTTCTGCAATACTTTCTCTATTTTACGTTCATCAATTGTATCGTGTGGTAAAGTTGTTGAATTACCTATACTTTTACGATCATAAATCGCCTCTGGGTCAACTTGCCTCCCATCTTGCCCATTTGCTCTTTCCTTCAACTTTATACCGTTAATTCCAAGAAGGTTTCTTAACTGAACATCGTTTCCTTTCGCTAAATGCTCGATCGTTTGAATATTGATTGTCTTTAACTTTTCTGCTGTTCTTTTACCAACCCCGTGCATAGCATCAACCTGTAACGGCCACAGCTTTGTTGCTACATCTCTTTTTCTCAAAATCGTGATACCAAGCGGTTTTCTCATATTTGATGCCATTTTAGCTAAAAATTTATTAGGTGCTATACCAATACTACAAGGTAATTGCAGATTGTGAAGAAGTTTTTTTTGTATCTCTGTGGCGATTTGAAGAGGTGAACCGAGCTCATAGCAATTAGTAATATCTACGTATCCTTCATCAATGGACACCGGCTCGACGAGTGGAGTAATTGTTCTAAGCACGTCAAACATTTGCAATGAAGCTTTCCTATATCTTTCGAAATTTGGCTTAATTATCGATAGTGTTGGACATAGCTTTTTCGCTTCCCATACGGGCATTGTAGTCTTAACTCCTAGAGCACGTGCTTCGTAGCTACAAGTTATAATAATTCCTCTTCGTTCTTCTACATTTCCAGCGATCGCAATAGGCTTTCCTTTAAGCGATGGTTCATATGATACTTCAACAGATGCATAAAAACTATTCATGTCTACATGTAAAATTACTTGACCATTTTTCGGATATAAATGTTTCATAAAAAACACTTCCAAAATTAATGTGATAAGACAGTCACCTATTATTGGTGACTGAGCATATGTCCTTTAATGTCTTCTTTCCCTTCCAAACTATCAAATAGCATAGCAGGATCAATTAAAGTTACTAAGCGATTTTGTAAATTTGCTACACCTGTGAAATAAGACGTCTTTTTAAACTGTACAAGTTGAACTTCTTTTATATAATCACTTGAAATATCAATAATTTCCTTTGCTTCATCAACTACAAACCCGACAGTAATATCTTTAGCTTTTGTAACTATTAATTTAATGTTATCCATAGTTTCAAAAGAGTTGTTAAATAAAATAGTTCTCGTATCAATAATCGGTACAAGCTCATCGCGAATTTTTAAGACACCTATCACATATGGAGGCATTTGAGGGATGATCGTAACAGACGCCATTTTTTCTATCGAAACGACTTGGTTAATTGGAAATCCGTATTCTTCCTTATTTATATTAAAAACGACCACTTTATTGCTTTCCATCTAAATTCCCCCTTCAAACGGCAACGACTACAAAAACTATTTGCTAAGTACATTCTTTTGAAATGCAAACAATTTCTAGCAAATCAAAGGCTCTTTTCGTATTCGTTGTTGTTTTATAAATTACATATATCCATATAGCGCCGTAGCATCTTTTTTTCTATATTAATGTTGGTTACAAGGTAACAATGGCAACAAATTTTACGAAATTACTTAACTAAAAAATCGGCCCCACTTCCCACGATAAGGAAATGGAGCCTGATCCTTACCTTAATTCGCTACTTCTTCAATAATTGCAACGACCATTTCAGCACATTTTACTAATTCTTCAATTGGTATTTTTTCATTTGTTGTATGTATTTCTTCATAACCAACTGCTAAGTTAACTGTTGGAATTCCAAACCCAGCAATTACATTAGCGTCACTGCCCCCACCACTTCTTTGTAGTTCGCATGGACGATTGATTTTTTTTGCAGCTTTTTTTGCGATCTCAACAACATGATCGCCATCACCAAACTTAAATCCTGGATACATAATGTTGACTTCTACATCAGCTTTTCCACCCATTTGTTCTGCAACAGATTCAAAAGCATCCTTCATTTTTGCAACTTGTGCTTCCATTTTTTCTTGAACTAATGAGCGTGCCTCAGCTAAAATATCAACACGATCACAAACAATATTTGTTTGGGAGCCACCCTCAAAGCGTCCAATATTTGCAGTTGTTTCTTCATCAATACGGCCTAACGGCATTTGTGCAATTGCTTTTGACGCAATTGTTATTGCAGAAACTCCTTTTTCCGGAGCAACCCCAGCATGAGCTGTTTTTCCATGGATGGTTGCTATTATTTTCGCTTGCGTAGGTGCAGCTACCACAATATTACCTACTTTACCATCGCTATCAATAGCATAACCATACTTTGCAATGATTTGTGATGGGTCTAATACTTTTGCGCCGACTAGACCAGACTCTTCACCAACAGTAATAATAAATTGAATCGTTCCATGTGCTATATTATTTTCTTTTAACACACGAATTGCTTCTAGCATTGCAGCTAATCCAGCTTTGTCATCTGCACCTAAAATCGTTGTGCCATCAGTTACAATGTAACCATCTTTAATCGAAGGTTTGATGCCATTTCCTGGTACTACTGTATCCATATGTGACGTAAAATAGATTGGGTCAACTCCATTTCTTGTACCTTCTAATGTGCAAATTAAATTGCCAGCACCATGCCCTGTTTGTGAAGTTGTATCATCTTCAACTACTTTTACACCTAAGGATAAAAATTTTTCCTTTAATACTTTTGCTATTTCTGTTTCATATTTTGTTTCAGAATCTACCTTCACTAGTTCAATAAATTCGTTAACTAGACGATCTTGTTGAATCATTGTCATTCCTCCATCATTTTATCACTTTTGCACATTTCTAGTGTAATATAAAACAGTTTATTTTTCACCTTTTGTCGGTTATCCATTCTTCTAATGCAGGCCACCAATGTTATGTTTATCCTACATTCATTATTAGCTTCATCTTAAACTACACAACTAAAAAAGAAAGAAGCATTACTCCAAATTACATAATGCTTCTCTAAAATACTGTTATTGTTTATTTGAATAAAAGCTCGGTTAAACTTCAATGTTTAGTTATAAGGAGGAAACGTAAGCTGGTGAATGTGTCCATCATGTCAAGTTTACTCTAACGCTTGTCAGAGGAGTAAGGGTGGTAATCCACCGTTGCACACAGGACTTGGGCTAATTATAAGTATTTGCATACGCTTGCGTTTTTGTTACTGCTAACTTCAGCGCCTATCCCCTCGAGGTCACTTCACCAATTCACCTGAAGGTAAAAAGCACCTTCATGCGAATTAGCTCCAGTGCTTGTCGGGGATGAACAAGGCGCTTACGTTTTTGTTACTGCTAACTTCAGCGCCTATCCCCTCGAGGTCACGCCGCCAAGAGACATTGTGCGTCTTCCACTGTTAAAGGTTTTTGTACAGGAAGATCAGAACAGTCAGCTCCTATTTCGTTCCTACAACGGGATGTTGCCGTGTTTCTTTTTCGGACGCTGTTCTTTCTTATTCCTCAGCATTTCAAGTGCTTGAACTATTTTAATTCTCGTTTCTCGTGGGTCGATGACGTCATCAACCATACCTTGACTAGCTGCTACATATGGGTTTGCAAACTTTTCCCGATATTCTTCTATTTTTTGTGCTCGTATCTCTTCAGGATTTTCACTTGCGTTAATTTCGTTTGCAAAAATAATATTTGCCGCACCTTGAGGGCCCATTACAGCTATTTCAGCATTTGGCCATGCAAATACAATATCTGCTCCGATTGACTTACTATTTAGCGCAACATATGCTCCACCATATGCCTTACGAAGTATTACTGTTAATTTTGGAACAGTCGCTTCAGAATAAGCATATAAAATTTTTGCACCATGACGAATAATTCCACCATGTTCTTGTTTAACACCTGGGAAAAAACCCGTCACATCTTCAAACGTGATAAGTGGAATGTTAAACGAATCGCAAAAACGAATAAATCGTGCAGCCTTATCTGAAGAATCGATATCTAATCCTCCCGCCATAAACTTTGGTTGGTTACATACGAGTCCAACTACTTCGCCTCTTATTCGCGCAAAGCCTACAACTATATTGCGAGCGAAGTGCTCATGAATTTCTAAAAAAGAGCCTTCATCTACAACTTGTTCAATGACTTTACGGACATCATATGGACGAACAGGATCAAATGGGATCACATCTGTTAAATCTGCTCGATAATCATCATCTGATGAAACGTCATAAATAGGAGCCTTCTCCTCATTGTTTTGAGGTAAATAACTTAGTAATTTTCGAACTTGAGCGAGTACTTCCTCTTCCGTCTGACCAGAAAAATGGGCGTTACCGCTTATAGAATTATGTACATTAGCTCCACCTAAATCCTCCGAACTAATTTGTTCACCAGTAACAGTCTCAATTACTTTTGGACCAGTGATGAACATTTGACTCGTCTTTTCTACCATGAAAACAAAATCAGTAATTGCAGGTGAGTAAACAGCTCCTCCCGCACAAGGTCCCATAATTACCGAAATTTGTGGAATCACACCTGAATAGATTGAGTTTCTATAAAAGACATGGCCATAGCCATCTAAAGACAAAACCCCTTCTTGGATTCGGGCGCCACCAGAGTCATTTAGTCCGACAAATGGAGCTCCATTTTGAACTGCTAAATCCATTACATTTGCTATTTTTTTAGCATGCATTTCGCCTAGTGCGCCACCAAAAACAGTGAAATCTTGCGAAAATAAATATATCGGTTTCCCGTTGACTTTCCCGTATCCTGTTACAACTCCATCTCCAGGACCTTCCTTATTACCTAAACCAAAGTCGTTGCAACGATGTTCAATAAATGGGTTTAATTCAACAAATGTTCCTTCATCTACTAACAGCTCAATACGCTCTCGAGCTGTTAATTTACCTTTTTCATGCTGTTTAGCTATTTTATTATCCCCACCACCCATCTCAACTTTTCTACGTCGATCGTATAAGTCATTAATTTTTTCATAGATGTCTTCCATGCTAATCCTCCTGCTTTCTTTTTTCACAAAGTTCAAATAAAATACCTTTTGTCGATTTAGGATGAATAAAAGCTATTTGCGAACCTCCTGCACCCGTTTTTGCTTTCTCGTTAATCATCCGAATCCCGTTCACCTTCATATCTTCTAGTCGTTGTTCTATAGAGTCTACAGCTAATGCTATATGATGGATACCTTCTCCACGTTTTTCAATAAAAATTGCTATGGGACTATCTGTGTGTATTGGTTCTAATAGTTCTAACTTAGATTCACCTATTTTTAAAAAGGCTACGCGAACTTTTTCAGACTCTACCTCTTCGATTCCTTCTAAATGTAGCTGAAGTACATCTTGATAAAATGGTAGCGCTTCCTTTATTGAACGTACTGCAATACCAATATGATCAATTTTCTTTACCATATAGCAATAACACCCTTTCTAGTAAAATATCTTCACACAAAAGTGATTAGATAGCTACTCTTATCAGTAATAAAACTGTAGTTTCCATAACATATTACCTCATACTAGACCATAGGTTGCAATTCTAGTCTAGAGAGTCACTAGTGATGACATTACATCGATATCCACTGAGCGTAAGCTTACTTATTCTAGGTGGAATTACATATGCTGCGCTTTCCAATTATCCAGTTACGCCTCCTTGCCTATCGAGTTGCTTCATCTATACAACTGAAGGCATTAAAAAACGACTTCTAATGTATAGTCTTCAATCCTTGTCGAGGAAGTCACGGATGACGATATCCTACTGTTGCCTACAGGAGGTGGGCTAATTTAAGATGGAATTGAGTCGGCTTCGCTTTCCTTATTAACTTATTCTGCAAAAAACGACATTTTCCTTCAATTATTCTAATTTCCAAAATCAACTACAACTTCATAGAATAACTTCTTGTCCAAGTTATCATTTGAGGTTAAAATGATATAAAGAAAGCTTTGTTTAGGAGGGGAAAAAGAATGTCCCGTAAAAAGACACAAAAGGTTATCATTTATGTCATGCTCGGTACAATGTTACTTACAACGTTATTAGCTGGTGCTAGTACGTGGCTATAAAATATAATAATTAAAGCATCGGAATAAATAAATTCCGATGCTTTTTTATACTTCATTTTGTTATTTGAACTGAGTTTGCTGTATATCTTTCAACGTTTCATTGCGCCATATTGTATTGCTAACGCTTCAAAGCTATCCTCACTACGTACAATTAAAACTCTTGTACCGATAGGCAATTGGTCAAAAAGCTGTTCAACATCTTTATTTTGCATCCTAACACAGCCTTGTGTTACATATGTTCCAATAGATGAAGGGTTATTCGTACCATGGATGCCGTATATTCTACCTTGCGTACCTTTTACATCAAGCCCTAGCCATCTGCTCCCTAATGGATTTTTTGGAGAGCCACCTTGAATATCTTTTTTTCGATAATATGGATTAATTGCTTTTACGATAATCGTGAATTCTCCTTGTGGTGTATCGTTGTTAGTAACACCTGTGGCGATAGGAAAAACCCCCTGTATTTCCCCATCATTAATATATGCTAATTTATTGTCATGTTTATTAATAATAACAAAAGGGTCACCGATTATTGGATTTTGCCCTAATGGCCATATTGGAGATAAAGAAATAGTAAACAACAGCAACATGGACCAATTCAAAACTTAACCACCCCCATTTAATCCACTTCATCTTTAGTGTTATTAGAACGAGAGGTTTTATTCAAGATTTAAACTAGTTCATTGGTATAAATGAGTCTTTAATAATTAAGTAGAGCTCCATCTCTTTTATAAAATGAAGTAAAGAAGCTCTTGCCTCAAATTCTTCACGACTAATAGGTAAAGGCATGTCCTCAAACTGTTTCTTCATATTTGCTAACTTTATTAAGTATGTTTTAGCTGTATTACCAGGATGAATACCTGTAATTAATTCCTCTACGAAATCAGCTATTATTTCGCCCTGTTCCACAGTTATCGTAATTGATGTTACTGTCGGTAACACTCTCTCAATAATTTCAAACTGCTTTTCTCGCATAGTAAAGTAATGGTAGTAACCGTCTTTTTTCCGAAGAAAGCGATTATCAATGTCCTTAAGTGCCATATCTTTAGCCTCTTGTATAAGCTTATCTGTTACTGTTATCTCTTCCCCTTTCCAGCTCATATCATTTGTTCGTAAATAAACAACAATATGTTCGAATATTCTTTTAAAATTACCTTCAACTTCTTGTTGATAACTTCGTAGTCTTTTTTCAACACTTGGCATGTATATATTTACGAGTAATGCAATTAATATACCGATTAAAATAATAATTAATTCATTTATAACAAATTGAACAGTAAATTGCTGCGCAGCATAAAAATGAAGAATAATTACAATACTTGTTATTATTCCTTCCTGAATCCGTAACATAACAGTTGTAGGAATAAAAAATAAAACTAATAGACCAACCGAAACTGGTGTATATCCAATACCCTCGAAAAATACAAATGCAAAAACAATGCCAACAACACAAGCTAGAAACCTGTCAATAGAGCTTAACACCGATTCCTTCTTTGTCGATTGAATACATAATACAGTAATAATTCCTGCTGAAATGTAATTCTCCAATTGCAAGAAATTCGCAAGAGCCATTGAAGTCGTTATCCCAAGTGCAGTTTTCAACGTTCGATAACCAATTTTAAACATAATCTTCTCCTAGGTTGTGAATTCCCATATATGTAGTTACACTTTCATTGCAATCATTATTATAAACCGCAAACTAAAGAATTGAAAGTTCCACTATTATAAGGAGATATGCGCCGCTTTTTAATTGACAAGCACAGAAAAAGATGGTTTAATTATCTTGAATTAAAGATATTTTAATATGAGATAATTAACTAATCAATAGATTATGGAAGTGAGGTATTAACAAATGAACGCAACGCAATTAATTAAAGAAAGACGGTCCGCAAGTAATTTTGAAGAAGACATTAAAATGACCGAACATGATTTTGAACAAATATTTGAGCTAGTTAAGTATGCTCCATCAGCATTTAATTTACAGCATACACACTATGTTGTCGTACAAAATGCTTCAACGAAGCTTGAGCTTAAAGAAGCAGCTTTTGGCCAACACAAAGTTGGTACAGCTTCTGCAACAATCGTTGTTTTAGGTGATCGATTAGCTTATCAACAAGCTGCTAATATATACGAGGGGCTGGTAAACTTAAATATACTCAGTAAGCAGGAATTTGATCATACGATTCAAAGTATTAATCAACTATATGAATCTCGCGGTTCTCAATTCTTAACAGAAGAAGCAATTAGAAACGCTAGCTTATCAGCAATGTTGTTTATGATTGCAGCAAAAGAACAGGGCTGGGATACTTGCCCAATGATTGGTTTTAATCCTAATCAAGTAAAAAAGGTATTACAGTTAGAGGATCGTTATGAACCTGTATTATTAATTACTATTGGCAAAGAAAAACTCTCTAGTCGCTCTCCTAGAGGATACAGAAAACCAGTAAGAGAATTTGTTACGTTTACATAAGAAATTGCTCTACAAATAACAGAAGCGCTCCTCTTAAAGGAGAGCTTCTGTTTATCATTACTCTAATGTAAACTCTGAAGAGATTCCATCGTACTCATATACCTTTCCAGTTATAGTCTGATATGCTCCATAATGAACAATTCGGTAATTCCCAGCATCTGCGTCAAAAGGAATTTCCCATTCAATTAAAGAGGAGGATGTCCCTAGTATTGTTGATTCTCTAATCCATCTATACTTCGTTTCCCAATCCCCATCATTAGCAACAGTTATCCACTCACCATTCTCAAGCTTTTGAACTTCTAAGTATGTGGACTGTGTCCTAAAATTATTATTTGGATGTCCTGACCAAAAACTAACACTAACAATATCCCCTTTTTGATAAGACAATTGCACATCATCTTTTACATCACCAAAGTCCTTAAAAATTGGTGGTGCATCAAAAACGATACCAATATCAAAATACACTTGTTCATTACTTAAATCTTTTGGAAGTGGACCAGGAGCTATTCCTTCATTATTAATAATCGCATTTGATAATTTATCAAATTCTTGCAAGTACCCGCTTAACGTCCATTTACCGAATTGAGTTGATGCTCCTTCATAATGCTGGACATCATATTCTTCAGGCGTCGTAACATAACTGCTGTACGAGTTTGATAACCCTGCAACGACTACGTAATTTTCACCGTTAAATTGTGGACCCATCTTCTCATTTACACTCTCTTTCAACCTTCTACCTGCCATTGACGTAAATTCGGCAGGAACGGCAAGAATCGAGAGCTGACCAATTTGCACCATTTGTAATGGGATAATTTGTGGAGTCCATGGATCAGGTGATACTTCTGATGGTGCAAATAATATTGGCTTCGGATAGTGCTGCTCCCATAGCTCCGGATATAACACCCCACTCATTTCACCTATTTGTGGAACGAGGGTCAATAGTCCTTGTGCATAGGTTACTAGGTTATCATAACCGTCAATTGAATATTCAGATTGTGTCATTCCTTCAACAAAAACCGGCAAATTGGTTCGACCATCCTCTGTACCAGCTGCAAAAGAATATCCCATCGTCGATGGATACGTTCTTCTTTCTTCACCATCCGTATATTGTGGATCAACTACTAAATTTGAAAAATCTACAAATTCATGCCGAGAACTTATCGGTCCTGTTAACCGGATTTCAGCTAAGTTGCTTAATGCTTTTGCTTTCTCAAATTGAATTTCTCCAGATCTTTTAGTACTATCAAAGTCATCATCACCATAGCCTTTACCATCTCCAAATATGTTAGGGGTTACGTCTCCTTCATTTGCTTGTGCAAAAGCAGCAACAAATGTTTTGTTATCAGTATAATCAGTCCCCATCTCTTTTTCATATAAATAAGATGCGTACCCTTTATTATCACCGGAGATCAAATGATTTTCTTGACTCATCGAGACAGGGTGAACAGCAAACCAATTTATAATTCCTAGCAACTCACCTTGTTGATTGCGAAAATTAAGATGTGTCACCGTTTTATCAACACTGTCTTGAAATTTATTTCGCTCACCTTCAGGATTATTGTTATATGCTTCAATAGACCTATTTGCACTTGTTCCATCTAAATACCCTTCTGTTATTTCAATGTATCCTGGCTCAAGATTATGATGTGCTCTAATAATAGATTCATAAATCCCATCTACGATTGCTTGATAATTTTCTTCATGAAACCCAAATGTAGAAACATTATATAGTCCTTCATGAGAGTATCCACCTGGTCCACTGTGACTGTGTGTTGCACTAAGTATTACGTTGCTGTAATTATAAAGATGACCGTAGCCATTTTGCTCTAACTTATTTATTACCCCTTGTGTTACAGAATGAAAGATTGTTCCTACATCAGCACTTACAAATACAACATTATTATTTGCATCTTTTTCTTTCATTATAAAAGCTCTAGATCGTAGACGAAAATGCAACCCCTCTGTTTTATGAGCAGAATCAGCATACCCCATCATCACTACTTCGGCAGCTGGGCCTGTTATATCATACATACCAGCACCTACATAATAATCAAAATTACCAGCATTGGTAGCGCTTTCAGTTTTTACTACTGGTAAGTATGAGAGTAAAAAGACTGCGACAATAATGACGGCCATCATTTTTTTTAATGTACTGTACAATTCTAAATTTCCCCCTTTAATAGTTTTAGAACGTGAAAATATTAATTTCTAATATATTCTTAATCTAACAAGTTGTTTAATATGCAGAAAATTCAGTAAATATATCATTTGAATTAGCAAATAAATTTTTATGTACAGGTAAAAAGTACTGCAAACAGTTTTCTATGAAATTACTTACACTTATTCGAAAAATAATAGACTATGCAAATAGCAATTACAAAACTAATTATGACGTTTGTTCAGTCTACACCTTTATCTTTATAGCAAACGAAGAAATTTTGTCTTAAATACCTGCTCAAACAGTTTGGATAAAGGGCATTCTATGTATGTTATGTATAATTAAAAATACTTGGTAGAATTTCTTATCATATATATAAACCGTTATCTGTTTAACATGCTACCACATAAATAATTAGAATTTTCTGAAACAACATACTAAATTATTCGTCTAATATAGGAGAGGAGGTTATGATGAAAAAGAATATTATATGTATATTTTTAATTGGAATACTAGTAGGTTGTTCAGAACAAACAGTTACTGAGGAAAATTGGGAAGTTTCCCCTACATTTACTATTAAAAGTGGAGACCGAGAGAGAGAGCTAAGAGGATATAAAAGTGAAGTGGCTTTTTTGGATACAATGGATTTTTTAGTCGATAAAGCTGGTAAAACAAGATGGTTTTTTTGGGGTGAAGAATTAGAAGAAGTTAATGAGGAACATTTTAAATTGATTGGTATTCATAAAAACACAGGAGAAGAAAAAACATTGATTGATTCAAAGGGATGGGAAGTAGTAAGTCAAAATTATAAAGAAACGGGAATAAAAGGTGTACTAGGAGCTCAATCGTCTCAACATACTATGTTTACACTTCCAACGGCTGGCTTATGGCGATTAAATGCTTATATAAGCGATAAACTTTATGGAAGTATTGTTGTAGAAGTGGAAGAGTAAAAGTGAACTCGTACAAATAACTTGCCCAACGGTGAATCACGTAAAATAAAGCCCTTCATTATACCTCGTTAGTTAAAAGCGGTAGTCATGTTGAATAAACCAACAACGCAGAGTTGTAAAAAAAACTCTGCGTTGTTTCAAAAAATAAGATCTACCTTGGAATTTAGTTTTTCTATTTTTTAGCCGAAATAAAATTAAAACAGCTCGCACCACATTGATGACCTTGTAATCCCTTTGTAGAAAAACAACTATCTATGAAAAAGAGCTTTGACTATAATATCTTACGAAAATTATGGTGAAACAGGTACATAAAGAGTTTCTAGTTTAATCTCATTAAGTTGTTCAAAGTGCCTTAACTCATGAAGGCCGATAAACTCTAGACACTGTGCTAAACTTAATAAACCAAACTTAGGAAAGCTGATCGCTAACTTTTCTACTTCATCTTCACCTTTAATCTCATCAATTAATCGTAACAATGTTTGTCTTGATTGAGCTAACAGTGAAAGTAATTCATCCTTCGTAGTAAATTTTTCAGAAGGTGCCCTCCCTTCTGGAACTTTACCTTTTTGAGTTCTATCGAGAATCATGAATAGCGGTTTTCTTTCTAGATTTCCAGTATTAGATTGTTCTAATGCAAATTTTATCATCTGTGTAAGTCCCGTTTCACTATCGTACAAATGGCGCAATAACTGTGCAATACTCCATTTATCCTCTGAATAGCGTTTATTTATTTGAGAATCTGTTAATTCTTCAACACTAGCTAGTATTTTATTCCTAATCATCTTAATACTCATTAACTCATAATCTAACATTTGCTCTCCACCCCTAGAAATAGATTTACCACCCTTATTCTATTCGTTATAGCGTAATAGTATACCAGAACAGCCAAGGTAAATTGCAAATTAACAAATTAGTTCTTTTCATATTAGATTCAAACGAAAAGAACTAAGGGTAAATAAAAAAGCAGTAAGAGATCGTTATATCTCCTACAGCTTAAATATAAATCGGTATTCGTATTGTTTGTTGTTCTTAGGTTCAGAAATAATTAGTTTATACCATATTGTCTTCTCAATAACAATGACAATCAGTAAATTTAAGTTTATTTTTTTCGTAGCAAATGAAATGTATGAAAAGAGCCTAAAAATTTAGGACTGCAAAAAAGTGTGCAGCTGAGCCAGCAAGAACGAATAAATGCCAAACTGCATGGTGGTATGGAAAGCTGCGCCACATATAAAAAATCGTTCCTACTGTATAAAGAACTCCCCCAAGAACGAGTAGGTACATTCCTATAACAGGTATGCTTACAGTAAGTGGCTTCCAAGCAAACACGATGATCCAACCCATTAATACATACATGAAAGTCGAAGTATAAAGAAATTTCTTAACAAAAAATACTTTAAAAATAACTCCCGCGATGGCAAGACCCCACACTATTCCAAATAACGTCCAGCCTAACGCACCTTTAATTACAGTAAATAAAATGGGTGTATACGTTCCGGCAATAAACAAGTAAATGGCTGAATGATCAAAAATCTGAAATAAATCCTTAACCCTTCCATCAGGGAAACTATGCACTAAAGTTGAAGATAAAAATAGTAATAGCATCGTCACACCATATATCGTAAAGCTAACGACATGCCATACTGTTCCCTCTGTTGCAGCCGTAACAATGAGTATAACGAGTGCGGCTACACTTAGTAAAGCCCCAATTCCATGTGTTATGGCGTTGGCAATCTCTTCTTTTTTCGTAAATGTATGCGTAGTGGCCATTATATCTTTTCCTTTCTTTCCGTTTCATTACATTATATTATACTACTAAAAAAGAAGTGTGACATGAAAAGTTATGTTACACTTCTTCTTTCATTTGTATTAGCTTTATTCGCGTAGATCGTTTTTTCATTTCAGCTATAATCGCGTAAAGGGTTAGTATACCTATTAACAACAATACCCAGATTGGTGAAAATGTCAGCATCCATAATAAGGATCCAATTAAAACCATACAACTAAAGGTAACTACCCAATGATTGATAATGCGCATTGCTGCTAATAACCCAATAATTGCATTACTAATAAAAAATGCATTCGTTATTTCAACGAGTAGTTCAAGGTTAACTAAATCAGTATACAGAATAACTAAAACGATTAAATGGATACTTGCTAGTAGTATTAAACTTACAATCGGGATATTTGATTTTGACTTATATCCCAAAATCTTAGGTAACTTCCTATCTTCAGCTTGAGCAGAAATTAATCTTGCTATCCCCCCTACGATCATAATATATGTAGTAACACATAGAGCTGAAGTGATTAATGTCAGTACAGGTATTGCAAATGAGCCAAAAAGAGGTGCTATGATTAACGCCAATTTGAGCTGAGAAGAGGCCTGCCCACTGTTTAAGGCAGCTGTGTCAATCCACTGATATGCTGCAGCAACGGTTATATAAATGATCGCAATGATAATTGCACTATAGAAAACACTCTTTTTAATCGTTTTTTCACGATCTCTCACTTCCATTGAGTAGTTTCCAATAATCTCCCATCCCATCATTGCCCAAAAAAGAAGTAACACACTATTTCCTAACGATTGAATGTTAAGTGTCCCTACAATTGATACTTCTGATCTAAAAAACAGTAGAGTTGAAAGACCTCCAATAAATAACACGAGTGCTGAAATAGATGTTAATACTAATGAAATTTTTCCTAAAGATGAAATGTTTCTCATCAATATCATCTGACATATGATTAACAGCACAATTCCATATATTTCAACTTTTATGTTAGACAATTGAAATAACAATGAAATATATTCACTCGCTGTCATTAACACCGCTACAGGGCCTACACAAACTGCCAGTATCATAAAAATAGCTGTTAATTGCTTAATAGAGTCACCAAAAGTATGTTTCACTGCATTCGTAACACCTGAATCACCAGGAAATAAAATACTAAGCTTGCCGAACACATAAGCAAATGGAAAGCTTAAGAACGTAATGATCAGCCAAGCAATAATAGCGGAACTTCCAGCTTGCTCCTTAATGATTGGAGGCAATAGAATGATTCCTGACCCTAGTATCGGGCCGATAATTAAACCACTTAAAAGTAGTGGACCAATAAGTTTTGATTTCATTTTGCTTCACTCCAATGTAAAATAATGATAAATCGTATTATGTTTGTTTGGTTTGATTATATCTTCGTTTTTTACTTCAGTAAAATAGATAGTTTCGAACAAAACAATCGAATAAACCGATTGATTCCTCGTGAAGGGAGATATGTAATTGGAACTTAAACATTTAAAAACATTTAAGGTTATTACAGATGTTGGAGGATTTACTAAAGCCGCAGATGTGCTTGGCTATGCTCAATCTTCTGTTACTGCACATATTCAAACCCTTGAAGATGAAATAGGCTCTCCTATATTTGATAGGATCGGTAAGAAAGTTGTTATTACAGATGCCGGTAAAAAACTATTACCATATGCTATTCAAATGTTAGATTTATATGATCGTGCAAGACATATTGCAAAAGAGGAAGAAAACCCTGCCGGAACAATTAAAATTGGTGCACCTGAATCCTTAACAGTTTATCGGCTACCAGCAATTATCTCAGCATATAAAAAGCTATATCCTAATGTACAAATTATCATTAAAACATTTGAGTGTTGGAGATTAAAAGAGTTGCTACGTAGAGGTGAAATAGACATTGCCTTGCTACTACAACCAGAACACGAAGACTCAGATTTACAAATTACAAAACTAATCGATGAACCAATGAATGTTATAGCACCAATTGAACACCCTTTAGCTAAAAAACATGATGAACCAATTTCAATCCCACTCGATGAAACGTTTATTTATACAGAGAAAGGGTGTGATTACCGAGCGACATTTGAAAATCACTTAATTAAGCACGGCTATGTCCCTGATACGTCGCTTGAATTTTGGAGTATCGAAGCAATTAAACAGTGTGTCATGTGTGGATTAGGAATATCCTATCTTCCTTCGATAGCAGTACAAACTGAGCTAAAGGAAGGAAAGATCACATCACTTGATTGGAAAATTGATGGTGAAAATGTCTCAACATTATTAGCCTTTCATAAAAACAAATGGCTCTCGCCTGCTTTAGACGCATTTGTAGAAATATGTACACGTTTTTCTATTGAATGGCAAGAGGAAACTGTAAAAAAATAGAGGTTTATGTGTGAATGATTCAAAAACTAAATGTTACGGATTACAAACAATCCTTGAGAAAACATCCATTCGAAAAACCCTAAGTGTAAATTATAACTTCACTTAGGGTTGTTAATTAATTGAGTTTATTTTATAACACCTTTGCTAAGAAATCTTGTGCACGTTGACTTTTTGGTGAGGAGAAAAATTGTTCTGGTACTGCATCCTCAATCAATTGACCGTCATCTAAGAACAAAATTCTATCAGCTACTTCTTTTGCAAAGCCCATTTCATGCGTTACAATAACCATCGTCATACCTGTATGCGCTAGTGATTTCATAACCTCTAACACTTCCTTCACCATCTCTGGATCTAAGGCAGACGTAGGCTCGTCAAACAGCATTACGTCAGGTGACATGGCTAGCGCACGTGCAATAGCAACACGTTGTTTTTGTCCACCTGACAGTCGTTTAGGATACTCATTCGCTTTTTCTGAAAGTCCTACTTTTTTCAATAATTCCTTTGCTTTCGATTCCGCTTCAGGTTTACTGACGCCCTTTACTTTAATAGGTGCATACATAATATTTTCTAAAACTGTTTTATGTGGGAATAAATGAAAATGCTGAAATACCATGCCTACATGATGACGAACTTTCATAATATCAGTTTTAGGGTTTGTCACTTCATCTTGCCCTATCCAAACTTTTCCTTTCGTAGGCTCTTCTAGTAGGTTGAGACAGCGTAAGAATGTCGACTTGCCAGATCCTGAAGGTCCAATGACAGCTACTACCTCACCAGAATCAATCGTTGTCGAGACATCCTTTAACACTTCTAGTTTACCAAATGATTTATAAAGATTTTCTACTTTAATCACTTCTTCTCATTCTCCTCTCAATCGCTTTTCCAAGGAGTGTTAATATCATGACCAAAATATAATAAATAAGTGCAGCAAATAACATCGGTTCAAAATACGCATACAATTCTCCACCAACTATATATGCTGATCTCATAATATCCATCACACCAATCGTCATGACAAGTGCTGATTCCTTTGTTAAAGTAATAAATTCATTCATTAAAGCAGGTAAAATATTCTTTAATGCTTGAGGTAATATGATGTCAAGCATCATCTTACTATACGGCACCCCTAATGCTTGAGCAGCTTCTTTTTGCCCTTTATCTACCGCTAAAATACCAGCTCGAATAATCTCAGATATATAAGCAGCAGAATTCAAACTAAATGCAATAACCGCAGCTGGAAAGGCATCAATGTCAACTCCAATTATTTGAGGAAGACCAAAATAGATAATAACTAATTGTAAAATTAATGGTGTACCACGAAATATTGAAGTATATACATCTGATAAGAACACAATTACCTTAATTCCAGAAATTTTAAATAAAGAAAGTATTACTCCTAATATAAATCCAATCACTGCTGAACTTAGTACAATTTTTAATGTAACAATTATTCCCTTTAATATAAAGGGAATGGATGGTACAATTTGCGCGAAATCCAAACTCACAATTCATTTCATTCCTTCCAAAAACACATTTAAAAAGGTGAGACCCCCCTCACCTTTTCAAAAATATGCTTTTTCTACTTTTTCTTATTCTTCCCCACCGAACCATTTAATAATTAATTTTTCTAGTTCGCCATTTTCCTTAAGCTCATTTAATGCACTATTAAACTCTTCAGTTAATTCGCTCCCTTTAGGAAATGCGATAGCTGACCCTGCTTCTTCAGCATCAGCTTCAATTGTGTGTCCAGTTAAGTTATCATTTTTCTCTAAATAACCTTTTGCAACAGTATCTTCGATAATTGCTACATCAAATCTACCTATTTGAAGCTCTTGAATAAGCTCAGGAATTCTATTTCTACTTTCAACTGTTATATCAGAGGTTTCTGCAAGTTCATTAGCTAATTCTTCTTGGATTGATCCAAGCTGGACTCCAACTACTTTACCACCAAAATCTTCTACTGATTCAATACCACTATCCTTTGTTGTAACGATCATATGATTTGCAACATAATATACATCAGTAAAATCTACATTTTTTTTACGTTCTTCAGTAGGAGTCATACCAGAGATGACAAAATCAAACTTATTTGATTGTAATGCAGCTATAAGCCCATTGAAATCTGAGTCTACTATTTCCAACTCATAACCTAATTTATCAGCAATCGCATTTGCTATGTCGATATCAAACCCAATAATCTCATCACCATTAGCAGTATCAATATACTCAAATGGGGCATAATCTGCAGATGTACCCATTTTCAATACTTTCTCAGTAGCGTCTCCCTCAGCTGCTTGTCCATTATCTGCACTCTCATCCTTCGTTCCACATGCTGCCAACAAACCAATTACTAATATACTAATTAAACCTAACAAAATATTCTTTTTCACATTTATCCCCCTAAAACATTGTATTTTTATGCAAGTAATTGTATTTTAACATAAATCTATAATTATGCAACAAAAATAATTATTATGTTTACTAGAATGTATCACCTCTTTTTGGGTGGCTCTTTTCGTAAACCTTGTTACTAAATTAGAACAAAGATAAGGCTTTATGCGTCTTTCATCTTTAAAGAAGGGTAAATATTCCACTACCACTTATTGGATACATGTTTAACTTCTAAAAATGAAATCTACTATGTATTCAAGATTTAGTTATATGTATATGGCACATTGATAGGAATTCCTCGCCCTTGTATACAAGCTTTTATCGAATAAGTTGTCGCTAATAAAACTAATATAGATTAGTAAAAATAATTTTATGCACTTGACCTCATTTTATTTTAGTAAATAATATCGTAAGCGTTTTCATTTCTAACTTTCCAAAGAAAAGCCTTATAGAAATGTTTAGACACAATTCATTAAGGCTTTATTTTCTAGAGGATAAACATGTTTATATTTCTTCACAATACTTTTCAAATGATGCTTGGAGCTTATTAATAACCGCCGTTGGTTCATGACCTTCTATTTCATGACGTTCTACCATCGTACAAATTTTGCCGTCCTTTAATAAAGCAAAGCTAGGCGAAGATGGTGGATAGCCTTCAAAATATTGTCTAGCTTCAGCAGTCGCTTCTTTATCCTGCCCAGCAAAAACTGTCACTAAATGATCAGGGCGTTTATCATAGTGGACTGCATGGGTAGCAGCTGGTCTAGCAATCCCCCCTGCACAGCCGCAAACAGAATTAACCATAACTAATGTTGTTCCAGAACGCTGGAAAGCTGCTTCTACATCATCTATCGTAGTCAATTGCTCGTAACCCGCTGCATCCATTTCTTGACGAGCTTGGCGAACAATATCATTCATAAACAAGTTAAAATCAATATTCATTTACAATTTCACTCCCTTAATTATTAACCTATTACTATGATAGCAAGTAATCAATCTTATTTGCAATAATTTCACTATATAAACGTATAAAACATAACTAGTTTTCATTAAAATACAATGCAAGTAACTGTTGAACAGCTAACGTTACTGGAATATTCCCTGATATTACATTGCTCTCTACTTGAGGTAATCTTCCTTTTATTTGTGGATGAGTAAAAAACCTTGTTTCTAACTGATCTTTAATTGTCGCATGTATCCATTCTTTCATTTGTGCTTTTCTACGGCTTTCAAAAGTACCAGCTGCCTTTGTCTGATCTACAAATTCATTAATAATTTTCCATACATTATCAATTCCTGTTCCAAGGAGGGCTGAACACGTATACGCTTTCGTTTCCCACCCTTCAGTAGCTGGTCGTAAATAATGTAGAAATCGATTATAATCTCGTTGTGCAATCTCGGCATGACGCTTATTATCTCCATCTGCTTTATTGATAATTAACGCGTCAGCTAGTTCAAGTACACCCTTTTTCATTCCTTGCAACTCATCGCCTGCTCCAGTAAGAGCAAGCAATAAAAAGAAATCAACCATCGTTCTAACAACAATTTCACTTTGCCCAACACCAACTGTTTCAACAAGGATAACATCAAAGCCTGCCGCTTCACAGAGCAACATCGTTTCCCTCGTTTTCCGGTGTACTCCCCCAAGCGTCCCTCCTGAAGGTGATGGTCGCACAAATGCACGGGGGTGTCGAGAAAGGTTCTCCATTCTAGTCTTATCTCCAAGAATACTTCCTCCAGTAATTGAACTACTAGGGTCAACAGCTAATACCGCAACATGATACCCTTTGTCACAAAGATATGTACCAAAAGATTCAATGAATGTACTTTTGCCTGCACCAGGAACCCCAGTAATGCCTATTCGAATAGAGGAACCAACATGTGGAAGTAATTCATTTAAAACAGCCTGAGCTTTATCTACATGTCTCTGTGCGTTGCTCTCGATTAACGTTATCGCTTGAGCCAACATTGTTCGGTCTTTATTTAATACTCCATCAACATAGTCTTTTACATGCTTCTCCGTTTTTCTAATAAACTTCTTGTTTTCACAATGCTGACTACTCATCCCATCATGACTACCAGTTACACCTTTTTTAATATATGATGTAAAACTGTCATTTTCTTTTGAAGGTACCCAATCAGGTCTTTCATTTATGTTCGTCACTAACATCCACTTCCTCATAGCCGAGTCTATGATAAATTTCTTCAATGACCTTGTGGGCAGCTACCGGAATGATAGTACCAGGGCCAAAAATAGCGGAAGCTCCATTTTCTTTAAGATAATCATAGTCTTGAGCTGGAATAACTCCACCAATTACGACAACAATGTCTTCACGACCTAGCTTCTTTAATTCTGAGACTAATTGGGGGAGCAACGTTTTGTGACCAGCAGCGAGAGAACTTATGCCAACTACATGGACATCATTCTCCACTGCTTGTATCGCAGTTTCTTTAGGTGTTTGAAAGAGAGGACCAACGTCTACGTCAAAGCCTAAATCAGCAAATGCAGTTGCAATCACCTTAGCTCCTCTATCATGTCCATCCTGCCCCATTTTTGCAACCAAAATACGTGGTCTTCTTCCTTCTAGTTCAAGAAATTCATCTGTAGTACGTTTGATCAGCTCAATTTCCTCCTCACTTGAAAACTCTGAGCTGTATACGCCGCTAATAGAACGGATAATCGCTTTGTGACGTTTAGCTACCTTTTCAACCGCGTCAGAGATTTCTCCTAATGTTGCACGAGCCCTTGCAGCTTTCACAGCAAGGTCAAGTAAATTCCCTTCGCCACTTTCTGTCGCTTTTGTTATGTCTAGTAAAGTTTGCTGGACTGTAGATTCTTCTCTAGTCGCTCTAAGCTTTTCTAAGCGTTCAATTTGCTTTTTCCTCACAGCAGTATTATCAATATCCAAAATATCGATCGGTTCTTCTTCAGTCAATTTATATTTATTTACACCAATGATCGCTTCTTTACCGGAATCTATTTTGGCCTGTCTGCGAGCAGCTGCTTCCTCAATACGCATTTTGGGCAATCCCGTTTCTATCGCCTTAGCCATGCCCCCTAAGCTGTCAATTTCCTCTATATGTTCCCATGCACGTTTCATCAATTCGTGCGTTAAATATTCAACATAGTATGACCCAGCCCATGGGTCAATAACATCACAAATACCCGTTTCATCTTGTAAGTATAACTGAGTATTCCTTGCAATTCTCGCAGAAAAATCTGTTGGTAGGGCAATTGCTTCATCAAGTGCATTCGTATGCAGTGATTGCGTATGACCGAGCGAGGCTGCCAATGCTTCAATACATGTCCTTGTGACATTGTTAAATGGATCTTGTTCAGTTAAACTCCATCCTGATGTTTGTGAATGTGTTCGCAGAGCTAAAGATTTAGGATTTTTAGGATTAAACTGTTTCATTAATTGTGCCCACATAAGCCTAGCTGCCCGCATTTTTGCAACTTCCATAAAATAATTCATACCTATCGCCCAAAAAAACGACAACCTCGGAGCGAATGAATCAATATCAATTCCAGCTTTTATCCCTGTTCGGACGTATTCTAGACCATCTGCAAGTGTATATGCTAACTCTAAATCTGCTGGCGCTCCTGCTTCTTGCATATGGTATCCAGATATACTAATGCTATTGAATTTCGGCATAAATGTTGATGTATACCCAAAAATATCTGCAATGATCCGCATTGATGTGTCAGGGGGATAAATATACGTATTGCGAACCATATACTCTTTTAGAATATCATTTTGAATTGTCCCTGCTAGCTTTTCAGGACTTACTCCTTGTTCTTCAGCTGTGACGATATAAAATGCCATTATTGGTAATACTGCTCCATTCATCGTCATTGACACGGACATTTTATCAAGTGGGATCCCATCAAATAAAACTTTCATATCCAAAATAGAATCTATTGCTACACCTGCTTTTCCAACATCACCAATAACACGGGGATGATCTGAATCATAGCCACGATGTGTCGCTAAATCAAATGCAACAGATAACCCTTTTTGACCCATTGCTAAATTCCGACGGTAAAAAGCATTACTTTCTTCAGCTGTAGAAAAACCTGCATACTGCCTAACAGTCCAAGGTCGATTGACATACATTGTCGGATATGGCCCTCGTAAATAAGGTTCTACACCTGGCATATAATGTTGGTGATCTATATCTTTCAAATCATCTTTTGTATACACCTGTTTTAAAGCAATGTGTTCATTCGTTTCAAATAATAAATCTTCAATCGTAGCATCTATGTGCTGATGAATGGCTTCTCCATTATCAGGCTTTGAGGTATGATTATGTGAGCTAGTGTAATTTATTTTTGTAAAATCTGGTCGTTTCATTTTTTACATCTCCTGTTCCTGATGTAATGAAGTTAAAAATTCATAGCAATTTGTTGTTGCATCTATTATATGGCTTACTCCAGCTTCAACCAGCTCTGTTGTAAGGGTATCTTCTTGCTTTCCAGCTAGATATAGCTTAATATCTTTTTTTCCATCAAGAAGTTTTCTACAAATAGCAACAGCCATTTCTTTATATTTTTCATTACTACCACAGATTACATATGTTGCTAGCTTCATAGCTTTTGTTCCTTCAATAGCATCTTCTACTGACAAATAACCATGAGATGATATAATTTCAAACCCTCCTGCTTCAAAAAATCCCGTAATGAAATCTGCACGAGGCTTATGCTCCGGTATTGAACCTAAATTAATTAAGCCAACTTTAGGACGAAAACCATACTTTTCAAAATATTGGTCAGATGTTTGTCTTAGTTCTTCAAAAGATTGCGTAAGTCTTATTTTTTCTATACTGTTTATTTTTACAGTAGCTTCTTTATCTTTCATCAAATTAATAAATTGTGATATAGTGAGTCCTTCACGCATGAAATGAACAGCTACATCCATGACATTATCAATATCCATTTCAAATACTTCTTTTAATCGCGCTAACTTCTCAATTGATAGTTGATCATTAATGTCAACATGTTCATCTTTTTTCAAACTACTCATCGTCATAGGTTCTTCATGCAAATCTGCATAAAAATTAGTTCCAACAATTTTGTCTTTTCTATTATGAACATGCTTTTGCCGTTTTGTTGCAACCTCTTTTATTTCTTGTTGAACAAAGTTCAACTTCAATGCTTGCTCCATACCACCTAATTGTTCGACCTTTTGGAATAATTCCCATGAACTCTTTGCAACATCATTCGTGAGCTTTTCAATGTACCAAGAACCACCCGTTGGATCAATAACCTTTGATATAAAAGCTTCTTCTTGAAGGATAATTTGAGTATTTCTTGCAATTCTTCTTGAAAAATTAGTCGTTCGATCTATTGCTTCATTAAAAGACGAAACATCTAAACTATCAACTCCACCCACTCCTGCTGCAAACGCTTCAGTTGTCACCCTTAACATGTTTACGTACGGGTCATAGTATGTTTTCGTAAATGCCGATGTACGACCATGAATGTTCATTCTTTGTGATTTTTCATTTCCACCAAAAGATTTAACAATCAATGTCCAAAGTGTTCTAGCAGCTCGTAATTTCGCAATTTCCATAAACATATTTGCTCCGATTGAGAATGAAAATGTTATTTTTTGAGCAACATCATCAATGTTCAAGCCTCTTTTCAGCGCTTCCGCTACATACTCGACAGCAGTTGCTATTGAAAAGGCTAATTCTTGAACAGCGTTTGCCCCTCCATTATGATATGGATGTCCTTTCACTAGGATGGTATTTATATTTTGGCTATGTTTCTTTCCCCACAATGTTAATTGTGCCATTACATCATAGAGCTGGGATGTATTCATAGGTAATTCGCCATCTTCCACTAGAGCAGCCAAAGGATCCATGCCAATCGTTCCCTTAATTGTTTCCAAAGGAATATTGTTCTTTTCAAAATAAGCTGTCAACATTGATAGCATTGGCAATGAACAATAATGGGTGTCAATCATAAGTGATTTATGTTGTAGAGAAATATCATTTAGAGCTTTCTCTATATCATGAATCGTCTCTACTAAAAGACCTTTACCATTACTATTAGGCAAACTATACCCTCGTTTAGTTTTATCATTTAATAATAGATGAATCATTGTTAAACCACGGTCTATGTCATCTTTCAACACTTGATTACACTGATGGGGACAAGACACATCTATTTCTTGACTAACGTCCCAAGCCTGCCCGCTCGTTCTTAAAAGCTTTGTCCCACGAAGATGTGATCCTTGCCCAGGTAATTCATTCAAAAAAGGTAAACCCTTTACATCCTCCTCTGTATACAATGGTTTTAGTTCAATGCCCTCATATGTATTAGTGTATAGCTGTTCAATTGATTTACCCTTTAGAGATTGTGTCGCTTTGCCTTTCCAGTCATCGAATGACGGAACAGCAAATTGTGAATTCTTAACTTCATTTATGTTCTTCATAACCGTTCCTTCTCTCCTTAAGGTAGTTTATTATTATAAAATTCTTTTAACTCTTGAAGATTCCTTTACAAGATATATAGATTGTAAGTTCTTCGTCTCGTTTTCCCTCACTATTCTGTTCATGTTGCCAGTCATTGCCAGTCTACAAATAATTGGTGTCATCTAATCACGGTAGCATTGGCATTACTCTTAAACCACCTCACCCAATATCGAGTCATATGACGTCTAAAAATCATTCGTTCATTTATTCTTGTTCTCATATTCAACATGCATCAAGAAAGAAACCGCTTTCAATATAATTGTCTAAATATTTTCAAAAGTACTTCTAACATTAGTATATTAAAAAAATGACTTTAATTCCATATACGTTTAATACATTTTGACCTTATAAAAGAAAATTGAAAAAGCAATACTTCAAAAAACACTGCTACAAATTTGCAGCAGTGTTTTTCGTTACTAATATATAGATGTATTATCTTTTGATGTCTTTTCTAAAATATCCTTCACACGTGCAAGGAAGCGTCCACATACAAGTCCATCAAGAACACGATGGTCTAAAGACATACATAGATTCACCATATCCCGAACAGCGATCATCCCATTATTCATAACAACTGGTCGTTTCACAATCGATTCGACCTGGACGATTCCTGCTTGTGGATAATTAATAATTCCCATTGATTGTACTGACCCGAATGACCCTGTATTATTTACAGTAAAAGTTCCACCTTGCATCTCATCAGCCGATAGCTTACCTGAGCGAACTTTTGTAGCCAGTTCCGTTATTTCACGTGCAATTCCTTTGATCGTTTTCTCATCAGCGTGCTTAATCACAGGTACAAACAATGCATCATCTGTAGCTACGGCGATTGAAATGTTTATATCTTTCTTTTGAATAATTTTGTCACCCGCCCACATTGAATTAATTTGTGGGAACTCTTTCAAAGCTTGAGCAACAGCTTTGACGAAGAATGCAAAGAAAGTTAGACTAAATCCTTCTTTTTGTTTAAATTCGTTCTTAATTTCATTTCGATACTCAACTAGATTTGTTACATCAACTTCAACCATCATCCAAGCATGTGGAGCTTCATGCTTACTACGTAACATATTTGTTGCAATCGCTTTTCGAACGCCTGATACAGGAATTTCAATATCTCCAGTTTGGACAGGAATGTTAGGAGCTGGGCTTGTTTCTTTATGTTGCACTCTTTCTGTAACAGTGTTTTGCACCTTTGATTCTTCAACTGTTTCAACAATAACCGTTTCCTTCTTCTTATTTGCACCTGTCACTGGAATATCACCAGAGCTTATTAACTTCTTCAAGTCTTTTCTCGTTATACGGCCATCTTTGCCTGTACCTGAAACAAGTTCAAGGTCTATGTTGTGTTCTTGAGCTAATCTTAAAACAGCCGGTGAATAGCGTACTTTATGTTCACGTACCTCTTCCACTTTAGGTTGTTCATTAGCCGTAGGTGTATCCTGTTCCTTTGCCTCTTGAGTAGATTGATCACCTTCTACCTCTATTGTACATATGAGGCCATCAACAGGAATCGTTTCACCTTCTTCAGCTACTAATTCTTTTATCACACCAGTAAATGATGATGGTACTTCAGCGTTTACTTTATCTGTATTTACCTCAGCAAGTGGATCATATTTATTTACTTTATCACCAACAGAAACGAGCCAGGTACTGATCGTACCCTCTGTTACACTTTCACCAAGCTGCGGCATTGTAATTTTTTCAATTGCCAATGGATAAACCCTCCTTCATCAATACTAAAATTCTGCAAGCTCTCTCATGGCCTTCTCCACTTTGTCAGGATTCACCATAAAGAATTTTTCCATAGTTGGTGCATATGGCATAGCAGGTATATCGGGGCCAGCTAGACGTTTTATTGGAGCGTCTAAATCAAATAAGCAATGTTCAGATATTATAGCTGCAACTTCGCTTATAATACTTCCTTCTTTATTATCTTCTGTTACAAGTAATACTTTTCCAGTTTTCGAAGCTGCTTCTATAATTGCCTCTTTATCTAATGGATACACTGTACGAAGATCAAGAATATGTGCAGAGATTCCATCTTGAGCAAGTTTTTCAGCGGCTTGGAGTGCAAAATGAACACATAATCCGTATGTAATAACCGTAATATCTTCACCTTCACGCTTAACGTCAGCTTTGCCAATTGGCAACACATAGTCATCTTCTGGTACTTCACCTTTAATTAAACGATACGCGCGCTTATGCTCAAAAAACAAGACAGGATCATTATCACGAATAGCTGCCTTTAATAACCCCTTCACATCATATGGTGTTGAAGGCATGACAATTTTTAAACCAGGCTGATTTGCAAAAACAGCTTCTACAGACTGGGAATGATATAACGCACCGTGTACTCCTCCTCCGTATGGAGCACGAATCGTTAGTGGACATGACCAGTCATTGTTGGAACGATATCTAATCTTAGCAGCTTCTGATATAATTTGGTTTACAGCTGGCATGATAAAATCAGCGAACTGCATTTCTGCGATCGGTCTCATACCATACATGGCAGCACCAATACCTACCCCAGCAATCGCTGATTCAGCAAGAGGTGTATCTATGACTCGCTCTTCCCCAAATTGTTCATGTAAGCCAACTGTAGCTTTAAAAACGCCACCTTTTTTTCCTACATCTTCTCCAAGTACAAATACTTTTGAATCATTTTCCATCTCTTCACGTATTGCCATTGTAACAGCGTCAATATATGAAATTACAGGCATATAATTTCCCCCCTCTTTCACTCTGCATAAACATACTTCATTGCTGATTCTGCTTCAGCATAAGCAGCATTTTCCGCATATTCTGTTGCTTCGTTAACCTGACTCATCACTCGACTATCAATTTCTTTTTCCAACTCTTCACTTAATAATCCAATATTCCTTAAATAAGATGCAAAAGTGATGATAGGATCATTTTTCTTCGCTTCAGTTACCTCATTACTTTCTCGATAACTACGGTCGTCATCGTCACTAGAATGCGGTGTTAAGCGATAGGAGATTGTTTCAACTAATGTAGGGCCTTCACCGTTACGTGCTCGCTCAGCAGCCTCTTTTACAGCCTTGTACACTTCCAACGGATCATTACCATTTACTGTATAACCAGGCATTCCATATCCAATAGCTCTGTCAGAAACTTTCTCACATGCTAATTGTTTTTCAATTGGTACCGAAATAGCATATTTATTGTTCTCACACATAAAAATAACAGGGAGCTTGTGAACACCTGCAAAATTCGCACCTTCATGGAAATCTCCTTGATTTGAAGACCCTTCACCAAAAGTAACAAATGTCACAAGGTCTTTTCCTTCCATTTTGCCAGCTAGAGCTACTCCAACAGCGTGTGGAACTTGAGTTGTAACTGGTGATGATCCTGTAACGATATTGTTGCTCTTCTGACCGAAATGTCCTGGCATTTGACGACCACCTGAATTTGGGTCTTCTGCTTTTGCAAATCCTGATAACATTAAATCTTTTGCAGTCATACCAAACGTTAACACGACACCCATATCTCGATAGTATGGTAGTACATAATCTTTATTGCGATCTAACGCAAAGGCAGCACCGACCTGTGCTGCTTCTTGCCCTTGACAAGATATTACGAACGGTATTTTACCAGCTCTATTTAATAACCACATACGTTCATCAATTTTTCGTGCAAGTAACATCATTTCATACATTTCAAGTACACTTTCATCATTTAAACCGAGCTCTTGATGACGATTTTCAGTCATACATATACCTCCTTTATTATTTAGGCTGTTATCGCATTGATCGTTGCTTTTCGTTCTTAAATATCCATACTTTAGTAGCAATAGCAACAATGTTTACGATAAGAGCCATTATATATATTATCTATTAGCCATGAATTGGTTTACCATCTACAGCTAGCGCAGCTTCACCAATAGCTTCTGACAAAGTAGGATGCGGGTGAATAGTATGTGCTACCTCCCATGGAGTAGCATCTAATACACGAGCTAACCCAGCTTCTGATATCATATCAGTTACGTGTGGGCCAATCATATGTACGCCTAATATATCATCGGTTTCGGTGTCAGCAACAATTTTAACGAAACCATCTGATTCACCAAACACAAGCGCTTTTCCTATCGCCTTGAATGAGAATTTACCTGTTTTTACATTAAATCCTTGCTCTTGTGCCTCATGTTCAGTATAACCAACACTTGCAACCTCTGGATTACTGTATACGCATTTTGATATTAGTGAATAATCAATTGGAGAAGGGTTTTCTCCCTTAATATGCTCTACAGCAACAATTCCTTCGTGTGACGCAACATGTGCAAGTTGAAGGCCTCCTATGCAATCTCCAATCGCATAAATATGAGATTCTTTCGTCTGATAAAATTCATTTGTTTGTATGAACCCTTTATCAATTACAATATCAGTATTTTCAATACCAATTCCTTCAACATTTGCTTGACGACCAACAGACACGAGTATTTTTTCTGCTTGGAAAGTTTTTTCTTCCCCTTTATGTTCCGCCTTAATCGTCACTTCTTCACTTGTTGATAACGTTTCGGGAAGTACTTTTGCGCCAGTAACAATGTTAATTCCTTTTTTCTTCATAAGGCGTCGCATCTCTTTGGAAATTTCAATATCCTCAGTTGGTAGAATGTGATCTGCATATTCAAGAACAGTAATTTCGACACCGAAATCTGCTAACATAGAAGCCCACTCAATTCCAATAACTCCTCCACCGACAATGATCATTGATGATGGTAGTTCCTTCATTTCAAGAGCTTCATCAGAAGTCAGCACAAATTCGCCGTCAATTTCTAACCCAGGTAATGACCTTGGACGTGACCCTGTTGCGATAATGACATTTTTCGGAATGAGCATTTCATTTTCGTCACCGTTATTCATTTCAACTGAAATTGTTCCAGGCATCGGAGAAAAAATTGATGGACCTAAAATCCTTCCAACTCCCTCATAAACATCAATCTTACCTTTTTTCATTAAATATTGAACACTTTTATACAATTGGGAAATAATCTGATCTTTTCTACCTTGAACCTTTGAAAAATCTAAGGAAACATCTGTTGTTAGAACTCCAAATTCTTCACTTTTTTTCGTTGTTGAATAGACTTCAGCGCTTCTAAGCAGTGCTTTACTAGGGATACACCCTGAGTGCAAGCATGTACCACCTAATTTACCCTTTTCAACCACAGCTGTTTTCAAACCTAATTGTGATGCACGGATCGCTGTTACATAACCGCCTGTACCACCGCCGAGTATCACGAGATCATATTCTTTTGACATTGTTACTATCCCCTTCCATCATTACACGATCTTATATGTTAGTTAGCAGGATATATTTTTTCATCTTCATCATTACGCAAAACACGTAACGCACCTTCTGTTAACGCTTGTAATTCATTTTCCCCCGGAAGAACGATTACATCAGCAACCCAGTTAACGCGTGTAGATATGTGCTTAACAAACTCTTTGCCGTAAGCTAATCCCCCAGTTAAAATAATTGCATCGATTTTACCTGACAGGACTGCACTTGCAGCACCAATTTCCTTCGCAATTTGATAAGCCATCGCTTCATACACAAGTTGGGCATTTTCATCTCCCTTGGTTATCATTTTTTCAACCGCTACTGCATCATTTGTTCCTAGATAACCTACCAGTCCTCCGTTACCTACTAGCTTTTTCATCACTTCATCACGGTAATAATCACCAGAATAGCAAAGCGTAACTAAGTCACCAGCAGGTACAGTCCCAGCGCGTTCTGGGCTAAATGGTCCGTCACCATGTAACCCATTGTTTACATCTACAACACGACCTTGTTTGTGGGCACCAACCGTTATACCACCACCCATATGGGTGACAATTAAATTACATTCCTCATATCTCTTACCTAAATCTTTTGCAACTCTTCTTGCAACGGCCTTTTGGTTCAGCGCATGAAAAATACTTTTTCGTTCGATAAGTGGAAATCCAGAAACCTTTGCAATCGAATCCATTTCATCAACTACAACTGGGTCAACGATAAAGGCAGGTATATTTAATCCTCCAGCAATTTCATGTGCTATGATGCCACCAAGGTTTGAAGCATGTTGGCCAGCGTAACCAATACGTAAATCAGCAAGCATCGCTTCATTTACGCGATAGGTACCACCTTCAATAGGACGTAATAACCCACCACGTCCACAAACAGCATCTAATTTAGAAATATTAATGCCCTCATGATGCAATGTTTCAAGGATTGTGTTTTTTCGAAATTCGTATTGGTCAATAATCGCTTCATATGAGTTAATGATCTTACTATCATGCCGAATCGTTTTCTCAAATATCGAGAGTTCATTATCAAAGACTCCTATTTTCGTCGATGTTGATCCTGGGTTGATAACAAGAATACGATATTCTCTCTCTTGCAAATCAATACCTCCATTTTGTGATGTCATTAGGGCTTTGTGATAACTCCACACCATATGTATGGAGGAGTAAGGTGGCGTCATTTTGCCACCTTATTTTCCAATTTATCTATAGCAAAGATTACTTTTTTCGTAAATGCTAAAAATAGACCACATATACCCTCATCACAATCTTCCTATTTTAGCGATTTCTTCTACTTAGAATGTGATGTTCATTTCGCAAGAACTGGCTACGTGAATTTCTCATACGTTCTATGCGCTCTTCAGCTAAACGGTCCGCAGCTACATAAGTTGGAATACGATCACGATTTGCTATTTCAATGACTTTTTCTATGTTATTATAGATCGTTTCTACTTTTTTCATAGCACGGTCGCGATTATAACCATTTAATTCATCTGCCACGTTCATTACTCCACCAGCATTAATCACGTAATCAGGTGCATATACAATTCCTAAGTCATGAATAGTATCTCCATGACGTGGCTCTCTTAATTGATTATTCGCTGCACCTGCAATTACTTTTGCTTTCAGCTTAGGAATAGTATCATCGTTAATAGTAGCACCAAGAGCACAAGGTGCATAAATATCGCAGTCTACACTGTAGATATCATCAGGGTCTACAGCCTGAGCACCAAATTGTTCAACTGCTGCTTGTACTGCTTCCTTGTTAATGTCAGTAACGATTAATTGTGCTCCTTCTTCATGAAGGTGTTTGCACAAGTTAAAAGCAACATTACCAACACCTTGAACAGCGATGACTTTTCCTTCTAATGAATCTGTTCCAAATGCTTCCTTTGCAGCTGCTTTCATTCCACGATACACACCGTAGGCAGTCACAGGTGATGGATTACCTGATGAACCAAATGCTGGTGAAATACCTGTAACAAAATCTGTTTCTTCATGAATCAAATCCATGTCAGCTACTGTAGTACCGACATCCTCTGCAGTAATGTAGCGACCATTTAGTCCTTGTATATAGCGACCAAATGCTCTAAACATTTCTTCATTTTTGTCAGTACGTGGATCACCAATAATAACTGTCTTACCACCGCCTAAATTTAAGCCTGCAGCAGCGTTTTTATATGTCATTCCTTTGGCTAAACGTAATGCATCTTCAATTGCTAATTCCTCAGAAGCATATGTCCACATTCGAGTACCACCAAGAGCCGGTCCTAAAGTTGTATCATGAATCGCAATTATAGCTTTTAGTCCTGATTGTTTATCTTGACAAAACACTAATTGCTCATAATCATACTCTTCCATATAAGAAAAAATCTGCATATTAAAATCCTCCTATAATTCTAAATTATTTTATGAACGGAACGAATAGCCAAAGCTAGTGAGTAAAGCTTGCTTTCTGATGAATCTGCTCTCGAAGTTAAAACAATTGGAGCTTTGGCACCAGATATAACAGCCCCAACTTTTGCTTTAGCAAAGTAAATAAGAGATTTATAAAGGGCATTTCCCGTTTCAATATTAGGAACAAGTAATATATCTGACATTCCTGCTACTTCACTTACTATACCTTTTTGTTTAGTAGCATGAACTGAAATAGCATTATCAAGTGCCAATGGACCATCAACAATACAATCTTTAATTTGACCTCTTCTATTCATTTGCGTTAAGGCTGCAGCGTCAAGTGTAGCTTGCATCACTGGATTAACTACCTCTACAGCGCATATTGGAGCTACCTTGGGCTGATTAATGCCAATCGATCTGGCAAGCTGAACTGCATTTCCTATTATTTGTGCCTTTTGGTCAAGGTTTGGTGCAATATTCATTGCTGCGTCAGTTACGAAAATAAGTCGATCAAAACCCTCAACCTCAAATACGGCATTATGAGATAATACATTACCTGTTCTAAGTCCCCACTCTTTATGAAGAACTGCAGATAAAATCAACGAAGTTGAAAGGTTTCCTTTCATTAATACATCCGCTTCACCTGAAGAAACGGATTTAACAGCTAGTTCAGCTGCGTCTTCATGTGAATCTGCAGCAATAAGCGAGATTGCTTCACTGTTAACACAGTCAGGAGCTAACTCCTGAAGCAATTTGTTCACCTTCACTTCATCACCAAATAGTCGAAAATTGGCTAAGTTTCTTCGAAGTGCTCCTACTACTGCTTCAATGATTTCTTTGTCCTCAGCAACTGCAACTGCTACAGTTTTTTTTGGAGACGTTGTTGCTTGCTCAATTAATAGGTCCAATTTCATGTAATCTACTTCAACCCTTTCGTAAGAATTACTTGAGCTAATCCTACTTTCTGAGTATATCGTTCTCAGGTTTTTATATCTGCAAGAAGCATGCCACAAATAAGAATTATAAGTATTTGTGTAATTAAGTTATGTTTCACTACATACACTGCGCAAAAAAATTCAAAACTTGAAATTTATTGCATGCTATTTATTGCAATATTATATTTTTCAATTTTATAATATAAATTCCTTAATGAAATACCGAGAGATTTTGCCGTGGCAGTTTTATTCCCGTTGTTGCTTGTTAAAACTTGTTCAATAATTGCCCCTTCATAATTCTCTAACATCTCTGATAATGTTTGATCATTTTGTGTAGGTATAGTGATGAGAGATGTGTCAGCTTTGTTAGCTATTCCAGATTCAAGCGTAGGGACATGTTTAAGACCTATATGAACTTCATTAAATTTCATAAAGATCATTGCTCGTCCAATAATATTTTCCAACTCTCTAACATTCCCAGGCCAATTGTATGTATGAAAGTAATCAAGCACTTCCAAGTCTAAACCTTCTACATTTCTTCCATATTCTTGGTTTATTTTACGAAGAAGGTGTTCGCATAATGCTGGTAAGTCTTGTTTCCTATTTCGTAAAGGCGGAATTTGTATAGGTAACTTATTTAAGCGATAAAATAAATCTTCCCGAAAAGACCCATCAGCTATAGCCATTTCAAGATTCACATTTGTTGCAGCTATTATTCGTACGTTAATTGGAATGGGCTGCGTTCCTCCAACCTTAATAATTTCATTTTCCTGTAGCACTCTTAGTAACTTTGCCTGTGTATTAGGCGATAACTCACCAATCTCATCTAAGAAAATACTACCATTATTAGCTTCTTCAAACAGACCTCTTTTTCCACCACGTTTTGCTCCTGAAAAAGCTCCTTCTACATAACCAAACAATTCACTCTCAAGAAGTGTTTCAGATAAAGCAGCACAATTGACACGTATAAATTTATTAAACTTTCGATTGCTTGCGTTATGAATCGCATGTGCAAATAGTTCTTTTCCTGTTCCTGACTCACCGCGTAAAAGTACTGTAGCGGGTGTGATTGCTCCAAGTTTCGCTTGTTGAATAGCAAATTCCATCTCTTCAGAATGACCAATAATATCATCAAACGAATACTTTGCTTCTAACGTACGAATAATTTGCCTCGCTCTATTTAATTCAGTTGTTAATTGCTGAATTTCAGAAACATCGTGGATAACACCAACGCTCCCTTTTAATTTTCCATCGACAATAATAGGGGCAACATTTACTAAGACATCTCTCTTATTAGGGCCAACCTTCATCCTAACCCCTCTAACAGGTCTTCTCGTATTCAGCACTTTCATGTGAACACTATCTCCTTCTGAAATATCTGCTGTAGCAGGTTTTCCGATCACCTCATCTTCTGTTAACCCTGTAATCTTTGTATAGGCACGGTTAATTAGTAAGCCAATACCGTTCTCATTCACTACTGATATTGCTTCTTCAGATGATTGAATAATTGCTCCTAGCATTGTTTGAATTTCTTTCAGGTTAGTTATTTCTTCAGCTAGTTTTACTGCATCAGTTATATCCTTAAATACAGCAACCGCCCCATATAGAACACCCGCTTCATTAACAATAGGTATTCTTGTCGTAATAATTTTCTTACCATTATTTAATATAAGCTCTTGATTAATTTCAGTTTGTCTTGTTTTCATCACTCTAGTCAGTTGACTTGCAGGTATGATTTCCTCAATCGGCTTCCCTATAACATCTTCTTTATTCAAGCCAACAATTCGTTCAGCACTTCTGTTAAACAAAACAATATTTGTGTCGAAATTGATCACAATCATACCATCATGAGTGGAATTCAAAATTAAGTCATGCTTATCTGATTCATTTTTTAGTTTAGTAATTAGCCCTTCTTTTTGCTCCATTAACTGGGCAGTTATATAAGCAACAGCTCCAGGGATTAACACTGTTTTTTTAGTTCTTACTTCACGAATTTCTTCAAAAACCTTTTCACTACCTGTTGCTTCTATAACAACATCAATCTCACTTGTTAAAAACTCTCGCCAATTACTACCAGTACGAATACTCAAATCTCTTGCCAGCTTCAATCCAATCGCGGTAGGCTTAACATCGACAACCGCTACAACTTCCATTATCTCTGTTTCTTGTAATATTTTTAGAATTGCCGAGCCACCCTTTCCAGCCCCAACAATCAACGCTTTTTTCATGAACAACACACCTCTACGGCCTCTTTGAAATAAATTACATACTTTTCAATAACATATATGCAATATCTTTCACTAACATATCATACCGTTTTTTTAACTCCTTGACAAATAAATTAGAAGAGTTATTCTTTTTTTAGAGCACTATTTTGCATTACTTGTAGTTTTCTTACTATGAACTAAATTCGTATGCGATTAACATTTGAGAAACTATATCTAGTCGTACTAATTTAGGTAATAGCAACAAAACTTGTAAAAGAGAAACTCCATTGAAAGGATTAATATGATGAAAAGAATCATTGCATTATTAGTATTATTAATACCAGGAATTTTATCGGCCCTTGGAATTAAATTAATGAGGGATATGCTATTCAATATATTACAAAAACCTTTTCCTTTTTTATGGCTTCAATTTCTCGTAGGATTCATCATGTTTATAGCTGGTTTAGTATTTGTTGCCGGCTTTATACTGCACAGAGATCGTAAAAGAAATAAAGTACAACCGCGCTTACAGCAAAATAGTAAGATAAAATAACTGAATGAACAGCTGGACTATGTTGACTTAGTCCCATTTTCATTAAATATGATTATCTGGAGGTGCAAGTTACATGAATCCACATCAAATATCTCTTGAAACTGCTCAAAAACTTGCAAGCACGCTAAATATTCCCATAGAACAAATTATGCATATGCCAAAACATATTCTTGTTCAAAAAATGGCTGAAGCAGAGAAGAAAAAAGACGACAAGGAGTAAGATATACTCCTTGTCGTCTTTTTTGCTCTTAATTATATGCCGTACTACTCAATATGTAGTTGTTTATCCACTACATAGAATACTCCCTTGCCTGGACTTTTCAATTTCTTTGTTTGCTTTTTAATTTGGATAAACGTTTCAGGATAAGCTTTTTGAAAGATTGATACTTGCCCATCACCTTTTAAAGTTAATAATTCGGCTAACGCTTTTCGGGAATGTTCAAAATTTGAAACTTCTGTAACTTGTTCATCAAACTTATGCCTCAAACGATCATATTCTCTTTGATCCATTTCTGATAAATCATTACTGTAGTTATCAAATTGGTCAAGTTGTACTTTTATCGATTCAACTTTTTGCACAGCCTTTTTGTAATTTCTTAGAAGCTCAGCGAGCTCTTCTTTAACTTGCTCACGGTCAAATCCCTTCACAATGACCACAGTTCTCTTTTCCATCTTATTACCGATAACCCCTGCAGTAACACTCGCTTTTGCTTCAACATGACCACCAATTATTTTTCCTTTATGTTCGTTAGCAACAACATTCATAGCTTTCAAGTTACTTCCTATTGCGTAATAGCCAATGTTAATATTATGACTTGCTTCTAACACACATTCATTGGCATATTTGACAAATATATCATTTCCAGCAGTTATTGTCGTAACACCCTTACCAAAAACGCCACCTTTAATAAATACATCACCAGTTTTTGATTCAATCAGTTTAACGCCACTTATACCAAGCTCACTCATAACCGAGACATCTTTTGTCGCAACTACAGAGAAACCATTTTGCACAACACCGTTGACCGTGACATTTCCATCAAATGAAATATTACCAGTTTCAACACCCACATCACCATTAATGATTAAATGGTCTCCAATAGCTATTTTTCCATTTTTCACTTGAACAACACCGTCAATAGCTGCCCGAAGTACCTCTTTTCCATCTTTCAATTGCTCTTTTTTCACAGTTTTTTTGTCATAATAGAACCTTTTATCTTTTCCTTTTTTAGGAACAATTAATTCGCCTGTAACCGTTTTACCTGCTTTGCCGGTTGTCGGAGGTATCTTTTCTCCCAACCATTCGCCTTCTTTGACTACATCAATAAAATTCATATCGAAATAGTCAGCATTTCCGTCATCACGAATCGTTGGCTTTCTTTCAGATATCTCATAATAAGTAACTTTAGCGTCTTCACCATGGATAGGTTCAAGCCCTCTAGCAACAACGATATCTTTCTTAACTTGTAATTGTTGGTACAGGACATCTAATAATATACCTTCATTCACTCCATTACTATGTAACAATTCAACTGCTTTTGTAATATATGAGGATTTATGTTCTGTTAGCTCTTCTTCTGAACAATTAAAATGAATTGTTGCACTCATTTTATCTTTTGATACATCGCATATAACTAAAGGCTTTAATTCACCTATGTGTGTAATGTTGTTATTCGGCTCTTCAATGGCTTGTCTTAAAATTAAAAATTTTGAAATCGTTATTCGTGGATATTTAGTTAATAAAGCATGAAAATCGGCCATTGTATAGCCCTTCTTAAACACATTTATATAAAGTTTTGAATCATTATCATAAGTCATTTCAAAATATTCATTTTTTATAAATTCCATACAAATCACTCATTTCTTATATCTTAAAAGGACTGTTTACACTTAAAAACCGTCATTCCAAAATATTATTATATCAACAGCAGGACTAAGAAATATCTTCATTTTGTAAAGGGTTATCAAAGAGAAGATCTATCCGACAAAATGTCATTATTTTCACCCTTAATTATACCATTATTTCGAATATTATTTATAACAAATTAAAGTACATTATATTTTTTATGGATAAATACATAAGCTATTAGTAGCATACTTTTGTTAGCTATGAAATCGTACGTTTTTGCACACTTAAAAACCCAATAAACCACTTTGATTTATTGGGCGCATAACGTTCTTCCGTCATAAATTATTACTACTAATGCGTAATTAGACTTATTGAAGTTTTGATCGTGCAGCTTACTTTAGCAAGAGGTTCAATGAAACCGTTGTATATGGTTATTTCTTAGATTTGAAAACAACGTCCTTAAAAAGTTTTTTAATACCGTCTTTTGTAAAACGAGTTAATTCTTACCCTTTCAAGAAGCTTTATGCTCTAAACGCAGCTTATCAGCAACCATCGCGATGAATTCTGAATTGGTAGGCTTAGCTTTTGACATACTGACTGTATAACCGAACAATGACGAGATTGATTCGATATTGCCTCGACTCCATGCAACTTCTATTGCATGACGAATTGCTCGTTCTACTCTACTTGCTGTAGTGTTATATTTTTTTGCAATATCAGGATAAAGCACTTTAGTAATTGACCCTAATAGCTCAATATCGTTATATACCATTGATATCGCTTCACGAAGATATAAGTATCCTTTAATATGTGCAGGGACACCAATTTCATGGATAATACTTGTAATACTTGCATCAAGATTTTTATGCTTAGACTCATTTTGTGTGCGATACAATGTTGTTGTTTGTTTAACATGTGTAAGACCTTTACCACTTACTTGACGAATATGACTAATTAAGTTCTCCATATCAAAAGGTTTTAAAATAAAATATGAGGCCCCTAATTCCACAGCTTTTTTAGTAACATCTTCTTGACCAAAAGCTGTTAGCATAATGACATTTGGTTGCTTGTCCCTTTGTTCACGGATTTTTTCAAGGACAGCTAAACCATCTAAATGAGGCATAATAATGTCTAAAACTAACACATCAGGGGTATTATTTTTTAAGATATCCAAGCAGTCATGCCCGTTATAAGCTACCCCCACAACTTCCATATCATCTTGATTCGAAATATATTGTTCAATTAGGCTTACTAACTCTCTGTTGTCATCAATAATACAAACTTTAATTTTTTTCACACACTTTCCTCCTCGAACTCCAAATAAAATCAGGATTCATTATTTTCTGACTTTAGTGTAATGGAACATTTCGACGACATAACATGAAATCCCTTTAATTTTTTAAAAATAATATAAAATCTCTAAAATCTATACTTTTCTCCCAAAACCTTAAATATCCTATGTTTTTCGTTATTCGACAAATAACGAAAAATTTTTGTCGAAATGCGTTTTTCAGTTTATATATTATGTAAAAAACGAGCTGTTTTAGCTCGCTTTTTGTTGATTTTTTTCGTAAATGTCAATTCCTGCTTCATTTAGCATCCATTCAATATGAACGCCATACCCACTGGTAGGATCATTAACAAATACGTGAGTTACAGCACCAATTACCTTGCCATTTTGAATAATAGGACTGCCACTCATACCTTGAACGATACCACCTGTTTTACGCAACAGCTTTGGATCTGTAATTTTAATAACCATACCTTTTATTGCTGGAAATTTTTGTGGAACCGAGCTAATGATTTCAACATCAAATTCCTCAACTTTATCATTATCAACCACAGTTAGTATTTTTGCTGGACCTTCCTTAACTTCGTGTGATAATGCTATTGGTAATGCTTGATCATTTATACCATTTTTAATTTTTTTAGTTAACTCACCAAAAATTCCAAATGGGCTATTTTTACTAATTGTACCAATCTCTTCTTTATCTTTTGAAAATCTTGCTAATTTCTCACCCGGAGTCCCTGTACTCCCCTTTTGAATGGATGTAACGGTCGACCGAACAATGTGTCCATCTTGAACTCTAATTGGTTTTTTGGTATCTATGTCTGAAATCACATGACCCAATGCTCCGTATTTTTTAGAGTCAGGATGATAAAATGTCATTGTGCCGATTCCTGCAGCTGAATCACGTATATACAGACCTATACGATAGGTGTGATCATTTATATCTTTGATTGGTTGCAAAGTAGTAGTTACTTCATCATTATCACGGGAAATTGTTAGTTCAAGCGCTTTTTCTTCTTTTCCAGCTTGTTTAACAAAAGGAGCAACATCACTCATTTTTTCTATTTCCTTACCATTAATTTTAGTAATTAAGTCTCCAATTTTCACACCAGAATTTTCTCCAGGAGATACGCTACCTTCCTCTGTATCAACTTGATGAAACCCAACTACTAAAACTCCGATTGAATTTAGTTTGACTCCAATAGACTGCCCACCTGGTATCACCTTTAAATCATTAAGAACATTTACATTGATTTTTTTAATTGGGATACCTGCCATCTCTAATAGCATTTCACCATTTCCAGAAGCTTCACCCATAACGGCTAAACCAGTTTCAGCATTTGAAACTGAAAATACATCATTATCGTTTTGTTGACTAACTGTTACAGGTAATGTAGAAGGTAATTTAAGCTGCTGACCTTCAAAAACAATAATATTTTTTGGCAAACCAACATATTCTTTAAATGGACCAAAAAAAAGTATACTTACCAATGTAACAAGGAGAACAGCACCAACTATTTTTCTTATCTTCTCTGTTATCAATCACTTTCACTCTCCTCGCCCTAACCCACACCAAATATAATTACATGGCTACATCATTAATTTAGCCTACTAAGCGAACATTTATAACTATATAACAGAGAAAAAAGCTAGCCGTTTTTGGATAGCTTTTCAAGCATTTTTTAAATTTTTTGCTAAATCAAGCAATTCCTTTGCATGTTTCTTAGTTAAGTCAGTGATTTCTACACCCGAAATCATCCGACCAATTTCTTTTATTTTCTCATTTTTATTAAGGTGAGTAACTTTTGTTGTCGTTCGATCTCGTGAAGTATTTTTTGAAATAAACAAATGAGTGTCTGCCATTGCTGCTACTTGAGGTAAATGCGAAATACAGAGCACTTGTGAACCAACAGAGACATGATATATTTTTTCAGCAATTGCTTGAGCAACTCTTCCACTTACTCCGGTATCAACTTCATCAAAAATAATAGATGTTACGCCCTGATGCTTTGAGAAGATACTTTTTATCGCAAGCATAATTCGAGATAGCTCTCCACCTGATGCAACTTTTGAAAGTGGCTTTAATGGTTCACCAGGATTAGTTGAAATAAAAAACTCAACTTCATCAATGCCATTTTTTTTATATTTCACAGGAATTTCATTCTCGAAAGATGTTTCATGAATCCCCTCTTTTTTTGACAATGCAACGTCAAAGGTCGTTTTATCCATATATAAATGTTTAAGTTCTCTTTTAATATCTTTAATCAACAGGTCAGCATATTGCTTCCTAAGAACTGAGAGATTTTTAGCCTCTAATAACAAATCAGCTGATATACCTTCTAGTTCTTTTTTCAGTTGAAGAACATGACTATCACGATTTTGAATCGTATCAATTTCTTCCTCGATTGTTGCTGCATATTCAAGTATATCTTGAACTGTTCGTCCATATTTTCTTTTCAAATGATTTAACTCATTCAAACGTCCTTCTATAAAATTCAACCGATCTGGGTCATACTCTAGCTCATCTAATTGGTTGCGTATCTTATAAGAAATTTCCTCTACTAAATAATAGCTATTGGAAATTGTCTCAAACGCCTCTTTTAAATTTGCATCATAAGTGGAGACACCATCTAGGTGATTCATTGCTAGTCCAAGCCAATCTAACCCTCTTTGCTCTCCTAAAAGAGACTGATACGTATTATGTAACGCTTCATATATTTTTTCAAAGTTAGCAATTTTCGTTTTTTCATCAAGCAATTCATCATCTTCATTTTGAATCAGATTCGCTTCTTGAATCTCCTTCGATTGAAACTGAATTAAGTCTAAACGATGTGCCATTTCCTGTTCATTGTCACTTAGTTTTTGGAGTTTATTCGTTAAATTAACATATTTTTTATAAAGAACTTCATATTCATTTAGAGCTGACTTTATGTTCTTTCCGCCATATTGGTCGAGCAAATATAAATGATTGTCAGCAATCATCAGCTCCTGATGTTCATGCTGGCCATGTATATCTACCAACGTAGCACCAATTTCTCTTAATGTAGCAATTGTTACTAGCTTTCCATTTACTCGACAAACACTTTTACCTGTTGTATACATATCACGATGTAGGACAACCATACCATCACTTATTTCAATACCTAATTCTGCTGCTTTATTGTAGCACGAATGGGCATTATCCTCGAGTAAAAAAAGCCCTTCAATTTCTGCTCTTTTTTCCCCATAACGCACTAAATCTGAAGATCCCCTTCCTCCAGCGAGTAGATGGATTGCATCAATAATAATTGATTTACCTGCACCAGTTTCTCCCGTTAACACAGTTAGTCCCTTATCGAATGAAATCGAAAGGGAATCAATAATTGCAAAGTTTTTGATTGTTAATTCTGCTAGCATACCACACCTCACTTACAGCATATCTAAAAACCGTTGAGATATGATCTCTCTATCATCGGGCGTTCTACAAATGATTAAGCAAGTATCGTCTCCACAAATTGTTCCTAATATTTCTTCCCAATCAAGGTTATCTATTAGAGCACCAATAGCATGAGCATTGCCAGGTAACGTTTTCATTACTAGTAAATGACTAGCGCCATCTATCCCAACAAATGCATCCATTAATGATCTTTTTAATTTCTGTAACGGATTAAAACGTTGATCTGCTGGCAAGCTGTATTTATATCTCCCATCCATGGTTGGAACCTTGACTAGATGGAGTTCTTTTATATCTCGAGATACTGTAGCCTGTGTTACATTAAAACCAGCTTCCTTCAGTATGTCAACTAGTTCATCCTGTGTCTCTATCTCATTATTAGTAATGATATCCCTTATCCTAATATGTCTTTGCCCCTTGTTCATGCTAAGCACCTCTTTTGTATAATTATTTCGTCCATTATAAAGGTGTGATACTCATAATCTTATATTACCTGAATGGTCGGCATGTGCATATTTGAATTAAGCATTGTTTACAAAATAGTTAAAATTAGATCATGCTGTTTCTACATGGGTGGTAGTTATTTAAGATACTAACACCTACACAAGCTAGAGGTATCCTTTCAACTGTTCAATAGAACAAAGTCTCATTTATATCCTCATCTTGATGTCCTAATTTGTTAACAATTCAACAACGGTTACGAAAGAATCCTTAGATAAAAAGATTCCATTGTAGTAACAATTATTTTTTCCTTAACTCCTCATGTGCATTCTCTACAACTTTTTCAATAACTTCAGGATGAAATTGTTCAACTTTCTGATCTGTTGCACGCCATTTAAGGTGAAGAAGGAATTCAATATTCCCATCACCACCTGTTATCGGAGAAAATGTAGCATCCATAACATCATACCCATGCTCATCTGCAAATTGAACAATTGCATTTAATACTGATAAATGAACATTTTTATCCCGGACAATTCCCTTCTTGCCTACGAATTCTTTACCTGCTTCAAATTGAGGTTTCACAAGTGCTACTACATCACTATTTTCCTTAAGCAATGTTTTAAGTACAGGGAGTATTAAGCGTAATGAGATAAAGGATACATCTATTGATGCAAAATTTGGCATTCCATTCGTTAAATCTGATGATTTAATATAACGAAAGTTCATTCTCTCCATAACGATAACTCTTTTATCCTGTCTCAGTTTCCACGCCAATTGATTATAACCTACATCAATGGCATAGGATAGCCTTGCACCATTTTGCAAAGCACAATCAGTAAACCCTCCTGTAGATGAACCAATATCAATTATCGTTTTATTTTCCACAGTTATATCAAAGTATTTTAGTGCTTTTTCAAGCTTTAATCCTCCTCGACTAACATATGGATGATCGTTCCCCTTCACAGATAAGTTAATCGTGACATCGACTTTTTCCCCAGGTTTATCGAGTCTAATTTCGTTTGAATAAATTAACCCTGCCATAATCAAGCGTTTTGCTTTTTCTCTGGACTCAGCTAACCCACGTTCCACTAATAACACGTCTATTCGTTCTTTCTTAACTTTCATTCTTTTATGCCCTTTTTTGAATTTTAGGTATACTTTTTCTTATTCTATCAGCGACTGCTTCACTGGTCAGCCCAATTTCTGCTAATAAGTCTTTTACACTCCCATGCTCTATAAAACGATCTGGAATTCCCATTCTCTCAATATGCGCGCCATAAAAGGTTTGGTCGTGCGCAAATTCTAGAATTGCACTGCCAAAACCACCTTGCAACACAGCTTCTTCAACTGTTACAATCGGTATTTTTCTTTTTAATATTGTTATTAACATCTTTTCATCCAGAGGCTTGATAAAACGTGCGTTAACGACTTGTACTGAAACATTCTCTTTCGCTAACATATCGGCCGCTTCTAAAGCCATTCCGATCGTCGTTCCGAATGTTAATATAACAGCATCTGATCCATCCTTAAGAATTTCCCAACTGCCGATCGGTATAGCATTCAATTTTTGGTCTAAAGTGACACCGAGCCCATTACCTCGTGGAAAACGAAGTGCAATTGGGCCGTCATCATACTGTATTGCAGTATGAACCATATGTTGGCCTTCATTCTCATCTTTTGGCATCATCAGCACGATATTAGGAATATGACGAAGAAAAGCAATGTCAAATACACCTTGATGTGTTTCTCCATCAGCACCTACTAAACCAGCACGGTCAATTCCTAAAAATACATTTAAGTTTTGTCGGCAAATATCGTGGACGACTTGGTCATATGCTCTCTGTAGGAATGTAGAGTAAATTGCTAAAAAAGGCTTCATCCCTTGTGTTGCTAAGCCAGCTGCCATCGTGGCAGCATGCTGTTCAGCGATTCCTACATCATACATACGGTCAGGAAATTCACTAGCGAAGCCTTCTAACTTCGACCCTACAGGCATTGCGGGTGTAACAGCAACAATCCTATCATCGTTACGTGCTAATTTACGAACCGTTTCACTAACTAAACCACTCCAAGATGGAGGCGTATTCACTGGTTTTATTAAATCACCAGTTTCTATCTTATATGGCCCTGTTCCGTGCCATGTACCAACTTTATCAGATTCTGCTGGATAATAGCCTTTCCCCTTTTTGGTAATGACATGTAGAAGAACTGGACCTTCAGTTTTTTTAGCATAATGAAGGTTTTCGAACAAATCTTCATAATTATGACCATCTACCGGTCCTAAGTAGGTGAATCCTAACTCCTCAAAAAACACTCCAGATACAAGCAAGTACTTAAGGCTATCTTTGACACGTTCTGCAGTTGTTGCAAGTTTCCCTCCTACTGATGGGATTTTCTTTAGCAGCATCTCTAATTCATCTTTTACCCAATGGTATTTACCTGCTGTTCTAAGCCGTCCTAAAACATTATGAAGTGCACCTACATTCGGTGCAATAGACATCTCATTATCGTTTAAAACTACAAGAATATCCTTCTTTTCATGACCGATATGGTTTAGTGCTTCTAGAGCCATACCACCTGTAATAGCACCATCACCAATGATTGGAATAATGATGTCATTAGATTTCTTTAGATCCCTAGCTAATACCATCCCCATCGCTGCAGACAACGATGTTGAACTGTGACCAGTTTCCCAAACATCATGTTCACTTTCATTCATTTTTGGAAAGCCACATAAGCCTTGATATTTTCTAAGCGTATCAAATTCATTGGCACGACCCGTCAATATTTTGTGAACATAAGACTGATGACCGACATCCCAAAGAAATTTATCCTTAGGGCTGTCGAATACTTTGTGTAAGGCGATCGTCAGTTCAACAACACCTAAATTGGGTCCAATATGACCCCCGGTCTTCGAGAGCTTTTCAATTAAAAACTTACGGATTTCTTCAGTTAGTTGTTCTAGTTCGTGACTTGATAAGTTTTTTAAAAAACGAGGATCTTTTATTGTCGTTAGATCCATAGGACCACTCACCTTCATCTGGTTTTTCTTTGCTTGTTTTTCTTCTTTTTCTCCTTTAATAGTTCAATATTAAACTTTTCTTCAAGAAAATAAAACAACTTACCAACTTGAAAAATAATCTCTGTAGAATATGCAAGTGCAAGTGATTTCCCCATTGCTTTTCCACCAACTGTCAATGCAGCCACTACACTTGTAAAAATCACTGATACAATAATTTGGAAAAACGAGCCTTCATTATAATGAAAAGATACAGTGAACTGGACAATAACTACCGCCGAAGCAGTTCCACTAATAATTCCAGATATATCACCAATTACATCATTACAGAAGCTCGCAAATTTATCTGCATTGCGAACGATCCGGATCGCTGGTTTTGCTCCACTTATTTTTTTTGAAGCCATTGAATGAAATGGCACTTCGTTAGCAGCAGTAGCAGCTATTCCTATCATATCAAAAAATATTCCAGTTAATACAATTGCTAAAACGATGAGCATGCCTAATCCCCAAGTCACGCCGCTTAACATACTTGTAGATACAACTGAAAAAAGAGCCGCTAACACAAAAGTGATAACGGCAATCCCCATGCTCCAATTTATTGATTGTCGAAAAACTTGTTTCATGTGGTATACTACACCCTATTCAACCGTATTTCCTATCTTATATTCAAACAAAAATGTCAATTTATTATGTATAGTAGGGTGGTCATGAAAAGAGTAAAAATTACGGCTTAGGTCCAGTAGGTTTTCCCAAGCAAGTACCAAGCGTTGCCACTTTGGCGGTTTCCCTTCAAACTTGTTTTAGCTATGTCACCATATGCTAGACTGGATTACCACTTAGTCCGTACTATAATCCTCTTTTCATGTCATTGGAACAGTCTAGGAGTTTTCCTCAACAAACCTTAACCAAATCCTTATCCTCTTTTGCAGAGATGATTTCATATGGACTGATGAGGCATATATCAATGGCCAACTGATGTATACCTTAAACCATAATCCCCTCAAACTCCACTCAAGGCAGGCTACGCTGCTTGTAATTTGACTTACAGTGACAGGTTCATTCCCCATCCCATAGATTTAATAAATCTACAAGTATGGGCCTCCGCGGAAGCTGGGTCAACGCCCACATGCCATTGTGGATCGCCCAGCAACCTTAACTCCCAGCACCAACCCAAGGCTGGGCGCCTCAAGCCGACACAAGGAACTTCATCGATATGCCCTTTGGCGGATTTTTAGGCCCGCCTTCAGGAACGGTGGTTTGACTAGAATACTGCACCACCCCTAGCTAAAATTAAATATACCATATAATTAAGTATTTCTCAATTGATCGTTATTTTAAGCTTAATTTTCCCTAGTTGCAATAAGATCACATATATATTCTAGAATATCATGATTGATATTCGCTTGCTGTAATTTAAACTTTGCATGAGTGATGTGGAAAGACAGTTTTTCTTTTGCACCACTCAAGGTTAATAAAGCTGGGTATGTCATCTTATCCAGTTCTTCATCACTACCTATAGGCTTCCCTATTTTGTCCTCAGAACCTTCAATATCTAATATGTCATCCCTTATTTGAAATGCCAATCCAATATGCATTGCGAATTCTTTCAGAACACTTAATTGCGCATCTGATGCTCCTGCAAGTATAGCTCCAGCAATCACACTGTAAGCAAGGAGCTTACCTGTTTTGTGCTTATGAATATATTCCAACGTCTCGATTGAAGGCGTTTTTCCTTCACTTTGTATGTCAGCAACTTGACCACCAACCATACCTTCTGGCCCTGCAGCTTGAGCGAGTTTTGATATAAGTAACAACTTGACTTCAGGTGATACCGATGGATGATTTATGTCAGCAATTAATTGGAAACTATATGTCAACAATGCATCTCCTGCTAAAATAGCCATAGCTTCGCCAAACACTTTATGATTAGTAGGATTTCCTCTACGCAAATCATCATCATCCATGCTTGGGAGATCATCATGAACTAGTGAGTATGTATGTATTAATTCTATTGCAACAGCCACATCAATTCCAAGATCTTCATCTTTATTAAAAGCACGCAATGTAGCAAGTAATAACAATGGTCTTAGTCTTTTTCCACCAGCTTGAAGAGAATAATTCATAGATTCCTTTAAAATGTCAGGTGAGGACAATGCTTGTATGCCAGTTAATAAATTTTTTTCAATTACTTTTTTTTGTTCCGACAAATATTCTGCTACTTCTACTTGCATGTATGTCACTCATCCTCTCGAATAGTGAAAGGTTCAAGCTCACCGTCTTCACGAAGTATTTGATCCATTTGTTTTTCTACATTTTGTAATTTCTCATGACAAAATGATGAGAGTTTCATACCTTCTTTAAAGAAATCAATTGCCTCCTCGAGAGGAACATCTCCTTCTTCAAGTTTCTCAACAATCTTTTCAAGCTGCTCCATCGCTTGCTCAAATGTTATCTCCTTATTCATCTATCATTCGCTCCTCTACACTGCAAACTTCACAAGCTAATTTACCATCTTTCATTTGTATTGTTAGGCTATCATTCACTTTTACTCTTTCAACACTTTTTACTATAAGATCATTATTATCATAAACTAGGCTAAATCCTCTATCCATTACTTTCAGTGGACTTAAAGCATCTAATTTAGAAACATTCGAGGTAAATAAGAGTTGATTTTGCTTTACAACATTTTGTATTTCTTTTTGGAGAGCTTTTGTTGTTATCGAATGTTGCTCGAATGCTTTATGAATTAATTCTTTAGGATGCTTTTGCATTAAACGTTTCAGCAAATTCTCGGTACTGTCTTGTTTCACGCTAACTAATCGGCTAACTGTACGTTTAAGCTGTTCTAGCATGCGATCAAGCTCTTGGTTTTTTTGGGCATAGAGTTGTTGGGGATACCGAAATGCATATGATTTTTTCATATGATTTAATTGATCTGCTTCATTAACTAGCCTTTGTTTCATTAACTTTATAAGACGGACTTTATTTTGTGATAACCGTTCAGCAACGTCCGATAGTTTAGGCACTGCCATTTCAGCTGCTCCGGTAGGAGTAGGTGCTCTTAAATCTGCAACCAAATCTGAGATTGTAAAATCTGTCTCATGACCTACAGCAGAGATGACCGGTATCGATGAAGCAAAGATTTCTCTTACAACGCTTTCCTCGTTAAACGCCCATAATTCTTCAATCGAGCCCCCGCCTCTACCAACGATTAATACATCTAAATATGCTAGTTGGTTCGCGTATTTTATTTTTTCAACTAGTGATTGTGGTGCATATTCACCTTGTACAAGCGCAGGTAATATTACTACATTTGCTATAGGATAACGCCTTTTAATAGTAGTTAATATATCTCTAACTGCTGCTCCAGTCGGGGATGTTATAACACCGATGTATCGTGGAAACTTAGGAATATTTTTTTTGTGTTTAGTTAAAAATAACCCTTCTTCATCAAGCCTTTTCTTTAGTTCTTCAAATGCAATATACAAGCTACCTATGCCGTCAGGTTCCATTTCTTTAACGTAGATCTGATATGATCCACTGGATTGATAAACCGATATTTCTCCCCTAAGTAATACCTTCATGCCATTTTCAGGTTTATATTTTAACGTACGATTTTGCTTAGCAAACATGACTGCTTGAATTTTTGCTCCCTCATCTTTTAAGGTGAAATACATATGTCCACGGCTATGCAAGGTGAAGTTTGAAATTTCACCTTTTACCCATATATCTTGTAAATGAGGGTCAACATCAAACTTACGCTTTACATATTTTGTCAACGCAGTTACTGTTACAAATTTTTTTTCACCCATATAACATAAACCCCTTGGAATATTGTTATGTTCTATTTATCGAATTACTTATTTTTGATAACACACCATTTATAAATTTCCCAGATTGCTCATCGCCAAAAAGCTTGCCTAATTCAATTGCCTCATCAATGCTTACGTTTGTTGGTATTTCATCTATATACATCATTTCAAACACCGCAATGCGTAAAATGGATCGGTCAACATTTGCTACCCGTTCTATCGTCCAATTCTCTAAATTCTTACGAATATGTTCATCTATTTCAGCTTGGTGCTTTGCTACACCTAAGACTATTTCTTCTAGGAAAGGATCACTATGTTGTTCACCAATTACATTGTCAATAGCTTCCTTTGATTCAATATCACTTATGTCAATTTGAAATAATGCTTGTAGTGCCTTTTTTCTAGCAGTACGACGTTTCATAACTTCCTTCTCCTTTATAAACTTTACTACAACACGTACCATTATTTTATGAAAGTTTTCAAATAGTAACTATATTGTCGATTTATCATAACATGATCATAACACAATTCAAACACCTTAGTACAATCACCCAAAGTAGAAGAGCATTGATCACCCCTGACAAGCGCTGAAGCCATATACAGGAGCTAGACACCAAGAAAAGAGCGGTGGCGATCAAAAAAAAGACAAGTGGAAGATTGTTTTTTAACCTTCTTGAGTTTTATGACCCCAACAGGTTGCCCTTGTACTAGCCGTGAAAAATACGAAAATTTGAAATTAAAGCCAATAACACTCTAACATATATTAAAAAACGCAAAAATAAGGATCAAACCACATTACTCCCAAAACCTTGTATAATATCTTCAGAATCACTCATTATACAAAGGTGGATAGCGGGTTTGACCCTTTTTTAGTCATTAGTTAATTTTCAAACGATAATAACACTAGCTTGTAGCTGTATTATAGTTCTTCTATTTCAGTCTCTTGTGCAGGGTTATCAAATTGAACTCCTACTACGTGAATGTTAACTTCATCAACATCTAAAGCAGTCATATTCAATAGTGTCTGACGAACGTTGTCTTGTACTTGATGAGCTATACTCGGGATCGAAACACCAAATTTCACCATACAGTACACGTCTATCGTAACACCCTCTTCAGTGAGCTCAACCTTAACACCTTTACCATGATTTTTTATACCTAGCCTCTCAACTACTCCAGAAGCAAAGTTTCCTCGCATTTGTGCAATACCCTCAATCTCAGATGCAGCTATGCCGGCTATAACCTCAATTACTTCAGGAGCAATTTCGATTTTCCCTAAACTATTATTCCCTTGGTTCATTTCTAATAAGTTGCTTTCCATTTTAATACACCTCCTATATTTTTATTTATTGCCCATTACATCATATAATTCAAGAAATTTAGTATTAAAATTTCCTTCTACAAATTTTTCATGTTCTAACAAATTCATATGAAAAGGTATAGTTGTATGAATTCCTTCGATTACAAATTCCTTTAATGCCCTTTTCATTCTATCAATTGCTTCATCTCTAGTTTTTCCATAGGTAATTAATTTTGCTATCATTGAATCATAATATGGTGGAATCATATACCCAGGATATGCTGCCGAGTCTACACGAACCCCGTAGCCTCCAGGCGGCAAGTACATATTAATTCTTCCAGGTGAAGGCATAAAGTTTTTCTCAGGGTTTTCTGCATTTATCCTACATTCAATTGCCCATCCAGTATACGTAATGTCTTCTTGGGTGTATGCAAGCTTTTCTCCAGAAGCTACACGAATTTGTTCTTTTATTAAATCAACTCCTGTTACCATCTCTGTAACTGGATGCTCAACTTGTATCCTCGTATTCATTTCCATGAAGTAGAACGCGTTTTCGTTATAGTCAAAAATAAACTCTACCGTTCCTGCTCCTGAATAGTTTACAGCTGCAGCCGCTTTAACTGCTGCATTTCCCATTCGTTCTCGAATTTCTTCATTTAGTGCAGGTGACGGTGTTTCCTCAACAAGCTTCTGAAGACGACGTTGAATCGAACAATCACGTTCACCTAAATGAATAACATTTCCAAAGTTATCAGCTAATACTTGAATCTCTACATGACGAAAATCTTGAACATATTTTTCAATATAAACTCCAGGATTCCCAAACGCAGTAGCTGCCTCTTGTTGAGTAATGTTGATGCCATTTATTAATTCTTGTTCGTCTGCTGCGACACGAATGCCTTTTCCTCCACCACCAGCTGTCGCTTTGATAATAACAGGATATCCAATGTCGTTAGCTAATAGTACTGCTTCATCTGTACTATTAATTATCCCTTGCGATCCAGGTACAATTGGAACATTAGCTGTCTTCATAGTCTCTCTAGCTACATCCTTAGTACCCATTTTCGTGATTGCTTCTGGACTTGGACCAACAAATGTAATATTACATTCCCTGCATAGATCTGCGAAATCTGCATTCTCAGCTAAAAACCCGTACCCAGGATGAATAGCATCACTACCTGTAAGTGTTGCTACACTAATAATATTTGTAAAATTTAAATAGCTATCTTTTGACGCGGTAGGTCCAATACAATAAGCCTCGTCTGCCATTTGTACATGTAATGCGTCACGGTCAGCCTCAGAAAATACTGCAACAGTTTCTATTCCCAATTCTGTACATGCTCGAATGATGCGTACAGCAATTTCACCCCTGTTTGCAATTAATAATTTTTTTATCATTCGTCATTCTCTCCTGTTCTACTCCATCCTCTTTGTTCTCTTATTGAAAACTTACTTACACAGGCTTCACAAGGAACAAGGGCTGACCATACTCTACAAGTTGGCCATCTTCTGCAAGAATGTCTACGATTTCCCCTTTTACTTCTGCTTCAATTTCATTAAATAACTTCATTGCCTCTACAATACAAACTACTGTGTTGTTTTGCACACTATCACCTACTGAAACGTATTTGTCACTGTCAGGTGATGGTGCAGCATAAAAAGTTCCAACCATTGGTGAAGTAATCTTATGTAAATTCGTCTGTTCTTCGATACCTTTTCTTTCTGCTTCCACGCGCACGTTACTGCTTTCAGCGGGAACTTCTGACACAGGACTTGAACTTAGTTCTGTTGTTGGTGCAACAGGTTGATGCTTTTGCACTTCCTCAACAGCAATGTTACTAAGGGTTTGTTTAGTAACGGTTCCTTGTTTTTTCATTTTAATTTTTGAACCTTCATTCTCATAAACAAATTCGTCAATATTTGATTGGTCAACTAGTTTAATTAATTCTCGAATCTCTTGAATTTTCAACATATGAGCACTCCTTATTTAACTTATACTTGTTTCTAGTATCTCATACCATCATCATACGATAGACACCTATTTCATTCAACAGTTTAACAACAATCGTATAAAAATTATTCTACACTATTTTCATTTGATCTACCTTTAAAGTACGTAAAAACCCAGCTGGCACTTAAGCCGGCTGGGTTAAAAAATATTTTTTCCCTTACATTTATATTACCTTTACAAAAACTATCAATCAGTTACCTATGTTGTTTTTTTATGGATTGTGCTTAACTAACACATCTTTCCTTTCTTGAAATTCCTCATTCACTTTCTTGATGATCGCATTAGCCTCGCTAGGAGATAAAGCTTCTGCCTGCACAGTTACTTCCACATTATTTCCATTCGTCTCAACAAGTGCAGCAACATAGCCCATCGACTCAATTAACACTTCTAATGTATCTTCTTTTGCACTTAATGTTTCAAGTTCCTCAAGTTTACTTGCTGCCTCGTTAATTTCATCAATCGTGGCAGTTTTTGAAGCTGCAATGTCTTGTAATTTCTCCATTTCTTTACTTCTTATATCTTGTAGTTGCATGCGTTTTGCTATAATCCAATCGTCAGAAGACAAAGTAAGAGAATCCTCTTCCAATCCTTCTACCATACCGCTCATGCTACCTTGTTCACTAATTTCTACTACAGTTCCAGATTGTTCTTCTTCAACCATCTCTTGATTAATAAAGGCTAAATCATTTCTCGTTCCACCATCACTAGTAATATAATATACAGATAATATTAGAACCAAAGCCACCATCGTTAACAACCATACAGTTTGTTTTTTTAAAAGCATCTACTCATTCCCCCTCAGATTTTTTCGGCAACACTTCTACTCTATGACTAGGTACATCTAACAATTTTATAACTGCATCCTTCACCCTTTGTTTAGCTTGCATATCTTTTAACTTCGCAACTACTAGAACCCCACGAACTTTAGGCTTTTTCGTTGTTAATACAATAGGTGTCTCCTTGTCTCCATCTCGTATAATTATGGCTTGTTCATCAACAGACCAATCTTCTACTTCTCTTTTTCCACCTTCTCTATCAGTCTCTTTCGTCGTTTGGGTCGATGTTGTAGTGCTTTTCTCTAGTACATTTATTTCAGTTGAGTCTAAGTTAACACTAACTGCTACATCTCCTACACCTTCTACCTGTTCTAATAGATCCTTTAATTGATTTTCATAGTTGGTCTCATAATCACTCATTGATTCATCTTTCGTATTTTTCGCACCAAAAGCAGGTGTATCCTTTTGCTCTTCAGTTAACAAAGATGGATTCGTATATGAAGCTTCTTCACTAGGAAACATCACATTATTTAATAGTATTAGAACGACACCCAATACTAACAATATAAGTACGTATATGTACTTAGATTTTGTTTTATCATTGCTACCATTATTTTTTGAAAGGAAGTTTTGTATCCATTGTATAAACCCTCTATTTTTCTCCACTTGGTACCTACTCCCCCCCTTCCATTTGTACATTTATGAGTTCTGAATCAATTTCCCATGCGTCTGATAAATGCTTAGAAATATCTTGTTCTGCTACTGACTTGTTATTTTTCTTCATTGGTTGGGAGGTATTTATACTAATTGATTTCACAACTGGAACTGTAACTCCATCTTCATGATATTTTGTCACCATCACTTCGACTCCGGTTACTGTGTCTTCAGTAAGAAAGATTTCTATATCTTGAATCATGTATCCATACGTTTCTATCAACTCCTCTTCCACATCTTCTTTCATTTGGACAGCCGTTTGTTCTAAAATATATGCACGATGTGATGCTTGTATTTCTTTTTTCTTCATTTCAATTTCATTTTCTAACATTTCTTCTTGAAACTCTGATTTTGTACTCATTGATGAAAAGATTTGGTCGATGTCTGTTGACAGAAGTTGAAGAAGTGGGGTAATTATAATTGTAATTAATAATAAACCAGTGACCATTTTGACATATTTTTGTATGCTAGTATCCGGAATTAATAAATCTATGACTGTTGCAAGAAGAAGAAACAAGATGACATTTGTAATCCATTCAAGCAAAAACTCCACATCATTCACCTCATCAGCTATAAAAAACTACCTCACCATCATGGTCATATTTCCAACTGCAATTATTACTGTAATACTTAGAAAAAACATAAGGGATACGATAGCTAAAGCAGCGAAAATATAGATAATACTTTTGCTAATAATGTCTAAGCAATCTATAACAGGTCCACCGCCAATAGGTTGTATCAAAGCTGCAGTCAATTTATAAATAACTGCTATTGATAATATTTTCAGCGCTGGGAATACCGCAATTAATAACAAAATTGCTACTCCAACTATACCGACAGTATTTTTTAATAGTAAAGATGCACTTATGACTGTATCAGTCGTTTCAGTGAAGATTCGACCGATGACAGGGACAAAATTGTTTGTTACAAATTTAGCAGTGCGAATTGTTATTCCATCTGTCACCGCTGAGGATGATCCTTGGACTGAAATAACGCCTAGAAATACAGTTAAAAAAGTACCAAGCAAGCCAATGCTTATGCTTTTTAATAATTGTGCCAATTGCGTTACTTTATAATGGTCAGTTAGTGTACTTACGATACTTAATAATGCAGATAAGAATAGTAGAGGTAGGACAATATAATTTATTAGTAAACCACTTGTGTTCATCAAAAGAAGAATGATCGGATGAAAAAAAGCAGCTGAGATAATTCCCCCAGAAGTAGCAATTAGCGCTAATAAAAGCGGAATTAACGCAATCATGAAATTTGTCATGACTTCTATTGCCTCTTTCGTAAATTGGATAACAATATGAAAGCTGTTTAAAGCAATGATGATTAGCACCATATATACGAGGGCATAAGCCACTTTACTAACCGTTTGCTGTTCAAAAGCATTCTGAACTGTTTGCAAAAACATACTTAAAATTGTTAACATTAGTAAAGTTCCTAATAGTTTTCCATTTGCCGCAAGTTCGTAAAATAAAAATTTTACTAACCCCATTAACCACTGTTGAATTGAGAAATCTTTCTCACCACGGACAAAATCAAAAAAACTGCCTTTTTGGCTTTCAGGTAAAAAGCCACCATACTTCGTCACTATTTCATCCCAAAACTGTTTAATCTCTTCAATCCCAAGTGCCTCCAACTGTTGATCAACAAAATCTTGTTGAGGGGAAGATGCTTGTACATTATTCGGAAAGAAAAAAAACAAAAACAAAGCTGAAGCGCATAATATTAAACATAGTTGCTTCAATTTGTTTACCTCCTACATAAAGTGAACTCTTTTAGAACATTAGCGTGCAAGGTATTTAACTTCCCCTCTATCCATATGTTTCATATTGATGGGATTAATCTTATTATCGTTTCAATGATGACAGTTAAAATAGGGATAGCCATCGTTAAAATTAATATTTTGCCGGCTAATTCGATCTTAGTAGCAATTGCTCCTTGACCTGCATCTTTAGTAATTTGAGCTCCAAATTCTGCTATATATGCAATTCCAATAATCTTCATGATCGTTTCGATGTATACCATATTCACATTAGCATTCACAGCTATTTTTTCTATCATTCGAATAACTTCATAGATTTGATCTATTAGAAAAAGAAAAATAATACAACTAACAAACACAACGAGTAAAAATGCAAATGATGGTTTTTGTTCATTGACTATCATCGCTAAGAACGTAGCAATCAAACCAATACCAACAATTTGAACAATCTCAATGACTAAACACCTCGCTTACCCTTGAAACAAAAAGACTGACTTAATTTTTTTAAATAAGTCATCGACTATTGAAGCTACCATAAACAAAATATAAACAAAACCTAATAAGGTTACCCAATGAGCGTAATCTTCTTTTCCCATTTGTTTTAAAATTGTATGGAGAAATGCAACTACTATACCTACGCCAGCGATTTTAAATATGACATCCACATCTATGCCCACGATGTACTTCTCCTCCTAATCACTACAGCAATAAAATTATTAGTAATAAACCACCTAAAAATCCTAAACTTTTCACCATTTTTTCATATCGTAACTGTTGTTCCTTCGCCTCATTCTCTTCTCTTTCTAAATGATTTAAAGCTAACAAAATATGCTTTTGTTGTGAAGTACGGTCGTGCTGACCAAGAGTCTCGCCAAATTGCCTAAGTATCTCCATTTCTCCTGCTTTTAAAGATGTAAACTTCCATACTTCCTGTAAGCTCTTATTCCAAGCATCTTTTACACTTGTATCACTTGCCTCTAGATTTTTCGCAAAACCCTCAAACAACCAGGAGAGCGGTTTTTGAAGTTGAGTTGCCAAATTCATAGCTGCATCATGTAGCGGAAGATGACCATACATAATTTCTGCCTCGAGTGATTGTAATGCCACCTTTAACTGCCTAAGTTGACGTGGTCTCTCTGTTAATTGCTTAGCAGCTTCAAAACCTGTCCACGTAGAAGCAATTAGTATTATCACTGCGCCAAGAAACTTCATTTAGGTCACTCTCACTTTACTCATGATGTTTTCACCTCTAGCATTCAATACTCGCGAAACAGTACCTGGTCCATTCCTTCTTGTTAATTCTATAAACCTATCAAACACTTCCATTTCAAGAATGGGCCTAAGAGATGGACGCTTTTTTAAATCCTGCCATTCGTACCCATGTACAGTCACAAATAATCTCACACCTGCGTTTACTGCTTCTAATATCGCCTCACTATCTTCTACTCTACCTATTTCATCCACTACTAGCACATCAGGGCTCATAGAACGAATCATCATCATCATACCCTCTGCTTTTGGGCAAGCATCAAGGATATCTACCCTTTCTCCAAGATCATGCTGTGGGATACCATTGACACTACCAGCTATTTCAGAACGTTCATCAACTATACCTACCTTACATGACTGGATATTCTCATCAGCTATCCCTAAACTTATTAACCGCGTAATATCTCTAAGTAGAGTTGTTTTTCCAGTTTGCGGTGGACCGATTATAATAGTATTTAGCCATCGGTTGTTATATAAATAATTAGTTAAATGATTTGCCACACCTATCTTTTGCTTTGCAATTCGAATATTAAAAGAAGACACATTTCGAATCGCTTTTACGTTCCCACTTTCTGTTATAACCTTCCCTGCCAAGCCAACCCGATGTCCACCTTCAATTGTAATGTACCCTCTCCTAAGCTCCTCTTCTAACGTATAAATTGAATATTGGCTTATTTTATTTAGAAGTTGGCGTCCATCCTCATGTGTAACCAAATATGGATGAAACTGTGGTTTACCATCAATAATAACTTCTAGTGGTTTCGAAACTCTTACTCGTATTTCTTCTATTTGTTTGAGGGTCGATGGAGAATATTTTGTAAGAAGAAGAGAGATTGACTGTGGCAATACATTATAAACCTCATCCATTTTTCCACCCCCCATTAAAGGAACATCTCAATAATTTCAATACTCTTCATAAATGAGCCTTTGCTAAAACCCTACTTCTCCTTGAACGTCCTTATAACACAATGTATGGTCAGCTTGACCACTTTATGACTGCAACTATTGAAGAAAAGCGGAAGCGCATTGCTCATCCCCGACAAGCGCTGGAGTTATATCACTTGAAGGCGCTTTTTGCCTTCGATTGATATGACGAAGCGACCTCGAGGGGATATGCGCTGGAGCTAGACAAATAGAAAAGCGGAAGCGCATTGCCCATCCCCGACAAGCGCTGGAGTTATATCACTTGAAGGCGCTTTTTGCCTTCGATTGATATGACGAAGCGACCTCGAGGGGATATGCGCTGGAGCTAGACAAATAGAAAAGCGGAAGGCACCTGCTTATCGGCGACAAGCACTGGAAGCCATACACTAGAAGGCATTTTTTGACTTCGGGAGTATGGCTAAAGTAACCTCGAGAGGCAAGGAGTCGAAGCTAGCCAAGTAGAAAAGCGGAAGGCACCCCAATTCCACCTAACATCAGCACACGTCCTGTGTGCAACGGTGGAAGGTCGTCATCCTGATTCCTGCACAAGCACTCGGCTAATCATCTCTGAAAAAGTGCACAAAAAACACCCATGTACACTTGATTCAAGTACATGAGTGTTTTTTGTTGAATATTATATTTTAATATATAAGCTCAGATTGGTTGTCAGCTTGGATTGCTCTCAACAATTATGCGCGTGAAACGTAAGTACCATCTGTAGTATTAATGACTAACTTATCCCCTTCGTTTACGAAGAATGGAACTTGAACAATTAGCCCAGTTTCAGTAGTTGCTGGCTTTGATCCTCCCGAAGCAGTATCCCCTTTAATACCAGGTTCTGTTTCTGTTACGACTAATTCTACTGAGTTCGGTAGTTCTACTCCGATTGTTTCACCTTGATACATCATGATAGCAACTGGCATGTTTTCTTTTAAGAATTTCAATTCATATTCGATTTGAGTCTCAGGTAACTCAATTTGTTCATAAGTATGATTATCCATAAATACATGTTGATCACCATTCGCATATAAATATTGCATTTTGCGATTATCGATTTGTGCTTTCCCTACTTTTTCTCCTGCACGGAAAGTTTTTTCTTGAATAGCACCTGTACGAAGGTTACGAAGCTTAGATCTAACAAACGCTGCTCCTTTTCCTGGTTTTACATGTTGGAAATCTATTACTCTCCAAATACCTCCGTCTACTTCTACCGTTAATCCTGTTCTAAAATCATTAACTGAAATCATTTCTGTTATATCCTCCCATTTTGTAAATATACTAATTAGTCGTTTAATGATGTTATGTGTATTTCAAACCATATTAAATGAAGGTTACAATATAATTAGCTCTTTTGTTGAATGAGAAAGTGATTCATTTCCATCCTCAGTAATAACTGTATCATCCTCTATTCGTACCCCACCAAGACCAGCAACATATATACCAGGTTCTACTGTGACGACCATTCCAGGTACTAGTGCTGTATCAGATTTAAACGAAAGAGATGGACTTTCATGTACTTCCATACCTAATCCGTGACCTGTTGAATGTCCAAAGTATTCACCATAACCTTTTTCCTGAATATAATCACGTGTTAATGCATCAGCTTCTTTACCTGTCATACCAGGCTTGATTCCTTTCATGCCACGCATTTGTGCTTCTAATACGATATGATAAATATTTTTAAGCTCTTCGCTTACCTCACCTACTGCTACTGTTCGTGTAATGTCCGAACAATACCCTTTGTAATAAGCCCCAAAATCTAACGTAACAAATTCTCCTGTTTCAATCACTTTATCGCTAGCAACACCATGTGGTAGTGCTGAACGATAGCCAGAAGCCACAATAATATCAAATGAAGAGGAAACGGCTCCTTGCTTTCTCATGAAAAATTCTAGCTCATTTGACACATCTAACTCAGTAATTCCCGGTCTAATAAATTGCAAAATATGTTCATAAGCAGCATCTGCTATTTGCGTAGCTTCCTTTAATATCTTAATCTCAGACTCCGACTTTATCAACCGTAACTTTTCAATCGCACCTGAAACTGGAATTAACTCTGCACTACACTCCTTTTCATATGACTTATATGTAGAAAAGGTCATGTTATCTTGTTCAAATCCTAATTTTTTAATCCCCATTAACTCAGCTTGTTTTGCAACCTCTTCCATAATGGGAGCAGTATGCTGAACAATATCAAAGCCTTGAATCTGTTTATTTGCCTGTTCAACATAGCGGAAATCAGTAATAAAAACCGCCTTATGTAAGCTAACTATCGCTACACCTGCAGTTCCAGTAAAACCTGTAATATATCGACGGTTATAGCCATTTGTAATTAACAATCCATCAATGTCGTGTGAGGAAAATTGTTCACGGAGTTTTGTTAATTTACTCATTATTTTCACTTCCCCTTATTTTTTCTATTAATGCTAATAAAGCAAGTTTATAACCATAGGTACCAAGGCCAACAATCTGTCCTATTGTAGCAGGAGCTGTTACTGACACATGTCGAAATGACTCACGAGCATGAACATTTGAAATATGGACCTCTATGACAGGTGTAGAGATACTCGAAATCGCATCTAAAATTGCATAGCTATAATGAGTGAATGCACCTGGATTAATGATCACCCCATCATAGTTATCTGCTGCCAGATGGATTTTATCTATGATTTCACCTTCATGATTTGATTGGAAGCAATGAAGTTCTACTTGCTGGTCCTTTGCAAATATATCTAATTTTTTTTCTAATGATTCTAATGTCTCAACTCCATATACTGTTGGTTCCCTTTTACCAAGCCGGTTAAGGTTAGGTCCGTTAATCAGTAAGACTCGATTCATAGTTTTTTATCTCCTTGCACAAAAAATGTTCAATCATAGAACATTCTACCATAAACTGAAGCTTCTTTCAGTCGCTTTTTCCTTTACGCAGTTTTCTTTAAAGCCATTGTTAGTTGATTAAGAAATTAAGCTTATTTAATTGTTAACAATAGAGTAACAAAGATAACGAATGCTGTTTTCGATTGATTATTTTTTCCGTTCGGAGAAATAAAAATGTTTACAAGCTAGGCATCTTTTCTTCTTTTAAAAGATGGAAGTCGTAAATAGCTTCAACTTGCTATTTTAATTTTATTTCAATAAGACCAAGATTATATGAAAGAGACTATTTTATAAATTTTTAACAACTATTCTTTCTCTGTTGAAGGTTGTTGCGGATGACTTTGATCATTAAGTTCATTCACTTCAAAAGAAATGGAGTATCCGATAAATACGCCATATAATATGTAAAGACAGATTGTAGTGATAACAGTGTCCCTTGAAAGTTCGTTCATGTCTTTTAACCCAGGAAATATTGGATTAAATAAATAAAAAACAAGTAACCACAAACCAACTCCATATAATATCCCAACCCAAAGATTGTCGTATTTCTTAAATAATCCATAGTATAGTAATGCTGTTAAGATCGACAAAAGACCAATAACAATGATGCCAATCACATTTCCTAAAACTTGGTTTTTCCAATCTCCTATTGCCCAAGGTAATAACACGAGGTTAGGACTCAATTCAGTAAAATTTAGGATGTACGCCAAATACGATATTGAACTCCATAATACCCCACCACACAAACCTATTACTATAACCTTTGTAACTAGTGGTAGCGGGGTTTCCTTTTGATTTTGCTCTAATGCTTGTTGCTCTGATTCCATATTTAGTCACCTCTTATACTAGTATATCCCCTCATTTTCTTTCTATTTGTAAATTATAACTGTGGTACAAATAGGAAATTTTAGCAGAGATGTGTAAATATACATTGTAACGGGTATAATATATTTACACAGCCTGCTTTCGTATGATTGTTATACTATTCAGATAAAATATGTATGTATGTATGTAGCAACGGAATTCTTCTTAATACATTAATAATCGTATAAAATCTCTCTAATTGCTCTACTAAAATCAAAGATATCAACAAAGTTTACGAAAAGAGCCTTAACAATTGACACATCAACCTAGAGGTTTTTATTATTTTCTAGTAAAATATACATAGGATGAAGTTTCTCAATGAATTTTTTAGGTTGGTGAATTGAATGTCTCAAGAAAACAAACCGGTTTACGGTGGCCAAGCTGTTGTAGAAGGTGTCATGTTTGGTGGAAAACGTCACTATGTAACAGCTATACGAAGAAAAGATCAATCAATTGAATACTTTCGGCTACCTAGGAAATCAAAACAAGCTTTAACGACAATGAAAAAAATTCCTTTTCTTAGAGGAATTATTGCAATTCTTGAAGCAAGTGCAAATGGATCAAAACACCTTAATTTCTCAACTGAAAGATACGATGTCGATCCTAGTGAAGATGAAAAAATCGATCATTCACAATCTGAGTCAAAGTTAGCAATGATACTTGGTGTTGCCGCAGTAGGTATTCTATCATTTTTATTTGGTAAATTTATTTTTACTTTGATTCCAGTTTTTTTGGCTGAACTAACTCGTCCAATTTTTTCATCTGATTTATCACAAATTTTGATTGAAGGATTATTTAAATTATTATTGCTGTTAGCTTATATTTACTTTATTTCATTAACTCCACTCATCAGGCGTGTATTTCAATATCACGGAGCAGAACATAAAGTAATTAATGCATTTGAAAGCGACTTACCATTAACAGTCCAAAATGTTCAAAATCAATCAAGACTACACTATCGTTGTGGCAGTAGCTTTATTATATTTACCGTGATTGTTGGCGTTTTTGTCTACATGCTTCCATTTGTTGCTACAGAACCGTTATGGCTTAGAGTTGTGAATAGACTCGCATTAATTCCAGTAGTATTAGGAATTTCGTTTGAAGTGTTGCAACTTACCAATAAATTCCGAGATATCCCATTGCTTCGTTATTTAGGGTATCCTGGGTTATGGCTGCAATTATTAACGACAAAAGAGCCAACTGATAGTCAAGTTGAAGTAGCCATTGCTTCATTTAATGAATTATTACGTTTAGAAAATGACCCTAATGCTATAAATAAAACTGAAGAAATTGTATAACATTTGTCAACTTGACCTATTTTGGTTAATACAATAGTTATATAGAATGTTTAGGGAGGTGGATTCGTTGCAACGTCGCTCGTCTTTACCAATAATCATAATAATTAGCTTAAGTGGTCTGGGATTGTTGTCCGTGCTTTTTAATAAACCTGAAACACTTATTTTAACTCTTATAACAGGACTGATTGTTTTTGGTATTTTTTATATGATTTTACAGTTACTATCTGGTAATAACAAAAGAAATACTGAACATTCTGCATACAAGAAAGCAGTAAAGCAATCAAAAAAGCGATATAATGAACGTAACCGTAACAACCAAGTAGCTAGACCAATGTCAAAATCTGTTCAATCAAACAAAGCTGCTAACCCTAACATTCAAAAGCGTAAAGATCATCCACATTTAACTGTTATAGAAGGAAAAAAAGGAAAGAAGAAGAACCGAGCATCATTTTAACAGCTTGGTTCTTCTTTTTTTATTAAATATTATCAAAGCTTTTGATCTACTCTCTTTTCTTTATACTACTACTAATAGGACCATTTTTTTAAAAAACTACTTGTTTGATCATATCCAAGTTTCACTAATTCCTGCTTTTTTTCATCAGAAATTGAAAATTCAGTTGTAACTGTATGATTCATTGGAATAAAGATTATATTTCTTTCGTGCCTTCGCGAGATGTGCCGTTCATCATGTGCTACTTTCATTGTCTCAAATAATGCTGGAAATAACTCAATCGCATTATTTATTTTATTATTCTGTTGTTCACTCTCTTTCGCACTTAATTTAATACCTAGTACAGGTCGTTTTTTCAGTTTCTTTTCTTCATCAAACAAAAATATCGGAAAATTACTTAAAACCCCTCCATCAACAATCACAGGTTTTCCTTTTACTAATAATTTTACTGGTTCAAAAAAATATGGTAGGCTAGCACTCATTCTCACTGCTTTTGCAACAGAGAAACTATCTGGATTCATTCCATATTTAGGAAGATCATTTGGCAAGACAAGCATTTTTCCATTTGTTAAATCTGATGCAACAAAACGCAGTGAACCATTTGGTAAATCTCTAAAAGTACGAACACCTTTTTTCCTTAATTCTCTGCCAACCCATTTTTCTAACTCATCTCCTTTATACAATCCCATTCTCCAATAGAGTTGAATCCACTTGCCAATTGCAGCAGGCAAAATTGATTTACGAGCATCTAAAAATGTCTTTACATCTACTTCCTCCATAATTGAAAGTATTTCCTTACTGCTATATCCGGAAGCAATAAATGCAGCAATAATTGCTCCAGCGCTCGTTCCAGCAACTCTTGTGAAGTGTAAGCCTTTTTCTTCTATTGCTTCATAGGCACCAATTAAAGAAAACCCTTTTATGCCACCACCCGAAAACACTCCATCAATATACATCTCTACTCCCCCTAAAAGAAATGCATCTTTTACATGTCTAATCAGAAGTAGAATCAATTAGAACAAAACAGCACGGATACATCCTCTTAATAAGTAGAAAAATTGTAGTGATACCGCTTGTATCAAAAGTTGCTTGAAATAGGGAAATTGTGTGTAGAACACTCAAAAGCAAGGATTAAAGCACTCCTGACAGTTAATGGGTTTAGAATCGTATATTTGAGAAAGTTTAAAGAGAAAATTAAAGGCCTCTTCCCGATTAAATATCGAGAAAAGGCCTCTCTAACTTAATTCTTTTTTTAGTTAAGCTGACATGGGGATGAAACGCATATTCTTACTCTTATTTTATGAAGGATTCTCATCTGTTTTCTGTTGAATACGCTTTAAGGATTCAACTCTATTTGCATCTTCTTCAAAATATTGTACAACGTCACCAATCCTGTCGATTGCATTCCAGCTTAAATGATGTTCAATGCCCTCAACATCATTGTAAATTTCACTTTCATTTACACCGATAATTCGTAAAAATTGTTCTAACAATTCATGGCGATCAACTAAGCGTTTACCGATTTTCTTTCCTTTTGTAGTCAACATTAATCCTCGATATTTTTCATATATGAGATATTCATCTTTGTCTAGTTTTTGTACCATTTTTGTAACTGAGGAGGGATGTACAGACAAAGCTTCGGCAATATCTGAAACTCTCGCATAACCCTTATCTTTTATTAAAATATAGATCTGTTCTATATAATCTTCCATACTTGGTGTAGGCATGATATACCCTCCAATTACTCCATTTTTATAACAATAATCATTAAAAGTGTACAATATATGAAGAAGTGTTACAAGGGAATTTCACTTGTTTTTTTCATATGCTGTTTTCGCATTGATTGTTGTTTTTCGGATTAAGAAATAAACACGTAGTCAACCATTTTCTTTCTGTACAACAATGATTAACATATAAAACCACTTTTTATCGTAATTTGAGAACAATAGAACAGCGTTTATGAAAAGAGCTTAGCTATAAGAAAGAAAAAGGATGGAGTATGTAAACATCCATCCTTGCTAACTAGTTGAGTATAGTAGTGTTATCTCGTTATAGTCCACATTTTAATTGTGCACCACAATTAGTACAAGTATTACAACCCCCAAGGTCTTCGACTGTTCCTTTACGACAAACAGGACATGTATTACCAATTTCAGAGCCAATTGTTACATCAGTCGAGCGTAAATCATTAATTGTATCTACTAAGACTACGTGGCTTTTTACAGAATCACGTTCAGGAATTTCCGCACCTTTCTTATCAACAGTATTTTCTTCAGCTTTTAAAGTAAGTACTTGTGCATCTCTACTTCCGTCGACATAAACTGTCCCGCCTTTTGCACCACCTTTATATAAGCGTTCATATACCTTCTCAACTTGCTCAACAGTATATCCACGTGGTGCATTTACTGTTTTACTAATCGAGCTATCGATCCAGTGCTGAATAGTACATTGTACATCCGCATGTGCTTGAGGAGAAAGTTCCATCGCTGAAATAAACCAGTTTGGCAAATCATTTGCATCTACATGTGGATTTTCATCTAAATATTCTTGAACGATATCTGCTTTTACTTCAATGAATTTTCCTAATCTTCCACTTCTAAAGTAAGAGAATGAAAAATAAGGTTCAAGTCCTGTTGATACACCAACCATCGTCCCTGTACTTCCTGTTGGCGCTACAGTTAATAAGTGAGAGTTCCTAATACCATATTTTTTAATATTTTCTTTTATATCTTCAGGCATACGTTTCATATAACCAGTTTCTGTGAAGGCTGTTCGCAAACTAATCGTATCTTTTTCAGTTTCACCAACAAGAAATGGAAAGCTTCCTTTCTCCTTCGCTAGTTCCACTGAAGTGCGATAAGCAGTTGTTGCAATTACTTCAAATACCTGATCTATTAGATCGTCACCAGCCTTTGACCCGTACTCTGTTTCACAATAAATAAGCAGGTCATGTAGTCCCATAACACCTAAACCGACACGACGTTCCCCTAATGCTTGTTTCTTATTTTCCTGCAAGAAATATGGTGTAGCATCAATAACATTGTCTTGCATTCTAACGCCTACTTCAACAGTTTGTTTCAGTTTATCAAAATTCACAGTCTTCGTATTTTTATCGGCCATTTCTGCTAAGTTAACAGCTGCAAGGTTACAAACTGAATAAGGGGCAAGAGGCTGTTCTCCACAAGGGTTTGTTGCTACAACCTGTTGTCCATAAGCTTTTGCATTAGTCATGTCATTTGCATTATCTATGAAGAAAATACCTGGTTCGGCAGAGTAGGTAGCACAAATATTAATTAAATTCCAAAGTTCTTTTGCTTTAATTTTACGATATACACGAACTTTATACCCTAACTCTTCCCATTTCCTTACATCACCTATTTTATGCCAATTCTCATTATATTCTTGCATTTCTTTTTCATTATAACTTTCTACATCTGGGAACCGAAGATCATAATAACCGTCTGCTTCAACTGCTTCCATAAACTCTTTCGTTAAACATACTGAAATGTTAGCTCCAGTTAAAAACTCTGAGTTATGCACACTGTAAGTCCCATTTTCTTGTAATTTCTCTTCAGCGTCATGAATAATCTCTGTTGTAAAGCCACCAAGACCAGGCATGTTTTTATAGTTAACAATCCCTTGGTACATTGCTTTATCTTGCTCTGTCAAACGATTAAACTTAAGTTTATCTTGAGCACACTTTATAATTGTTTCGTCACTTGTATTTTCTAATAAAAATCTCAAAATACGTGGATTTTGCATTTTCGAGATGATGAATTCAATAATATCTGGGTGCCAATCAGCTAACATAATCATCTGTGCTCCTCGACGTGATCCCCCTTGCTCAACAAGGTGAGTTAGCTTTGCAATATCATCTAACCAAGATACTGACCCTGATGATTTACCGTTTACGCCCTTTGCTAAAGTATTGCGGGGCCTTAATGTGGAACCGTTTGTACCAACACCACCACCACGACTCATAATCTCCATCACTTGCTTACGATGTTCAGATATACCTTCACGTGAATCTTGAACAAATGGCATAACGTAACAATTAAAGTATGTCACATCAGTGTTAGCACCTGCACCATACAACACTCTTCCTGCTGGGACAAAGTTCAGGTTAACTAATTCATCATAATACTTTTCAAACCACTCTTTACGCTTTTCTTCATTTGATTCAACGGATGCAAGTCCATTTGCATTACGCTTTGCTATTTGTTCATAATAAATTTCCAGCGGCTTTTCAATTACATCTAGTGAGCGTTTTACAATGCCTGTTTCAATTTCTTCAGCACGTTCAAGTGCACCACGATATTCTTCCTCGATCCTTACTTGTGCAAATTTGTTCTTCCAATCAATCTCTTCAATAAACCCAAGGCCACGGGCGGGAAATTTCGGGTCTTCCTTAATTGTTAACACCACAAAATCACCTGCTGATAAAGTAACTTTTTCAGTATCTTTAAACGAGTACCGATCAAGCATTACAAGCCTTGAAACCCCTTTGTGCGTTAACTTCATGTCTGGTGAAATTTGATGAACTTGGGGATAAAGTTGAATATCCTTATTTAATCTCTCTACGTTCACTTTCATTTTCTCTTTTAGCACAACAGTCATTGCTACAACTCCCTTTATTAATATCACTATTTTGTATGTACATTCTCACGAAGTATTTTTGTTCATATGTTATAAAAATGATGTCATTGATAATTTACCATATTTCAGTCAACCAATCAATATATAGTGTTACATTTAAATGATTTAATACTACATATTGATTCTAGGTCAAGTGTTCTATGATTTGTCAAACAAAAAAAAGAACACATATCATAGAAAAATGAAGAAAACAGTCGCATATGTAGTTTAATATACGAATTTCTAACTAATTTAGAAGTTGCATTATTTTATCCGTAGGAAGTATGTCCCAAATAGGCTGTTTTATCAATGAATTGTCAATTTAATGTTGCAGAATCTACAAAAATAAAAGTAGAGTTCGTAGAATTTTTTAAAAAAAGATGGCGTGTTTTATTAGAGTTTTGGAAAAAGAACAACAAGAAGCCAAAGAAAAGAGGATAACTCATAAACGAAAGACATATCTCATACCCTATATCTTGTATAATAATAAGGTGTATACCTCCTTTATATACAGCATATAGGGTATAAGACAAGCCATCCTGAGTTACCCTCTTCAATTTATTAAACTCTTCTCGTTGCTATTGTTACCAAATCATTAACCGAAATGATTTTAAATGTTAATCTTCGTTGTACAGAAGAATGCCATTATCGTATTTAGCTCAAAAACGAAAAGCAACAATTAATGCGAAAAATTATTTAGTGAGACTGTTTTCGAACTGCTTCTAGCACATATAGAACTAATAGTTGTGTTATCTTTACACCTTTAACGAAAAGAACCTTCAGTTATTTGCGAAAATTCCATTCATCATTCTCATATCGTTTTGTTGCTATATCATTTACATACGCTAATTCATCTTGCGTTAATTCATACGGTTCTAAATCAATATTTAACCCTTTTGCAAACCCTGCTTTAAACGCAGATTTCGCCTCTCCTATTGTAACTTCCTCTTCCCTTAATTCATTGATTGCAACAGCTTTATTTTTAAACTGTCTTTGTAACCTTTCTTTAACACGTTCATTAGGATATTTAAAAAGACTAAAGAGCACATCTTCATCTAAATCAAGTAATATCGAACCATGTTGGAGGATAACCCCTTTTTGTCTCGTTTGTGCACTCCCAGCTACTTTTCTTCCTTCAACGACTAACTCATACCAAGAAGGTGCATCAAAGCAAACCGAAGATCGTGGATTTTTCAAGCTGCTTCGCTCTTCCTCTGATTTTGGAATAGCAAAATATGCATCTAAGCCAAGCTTTTTAAAACCTTCTAATAACCCTTCAGATATGACTCTGTAAGCTTCAGTTACTGAATGAGGCATATTAGGATATTTCTCTGAAACAATTACACTATATGTTAATTCATTGTCATGAAGTACCCCTCTACCACCAGTAGGCCTTCTTACAAATCCTAACCCGTGTTTTTTTACAGCATTTAAGTCAATTTCTCTCTCTATTTTTTGGAAATAACCAATTGATAACGTTGGAGGAGACCAGCCATAAAAACGAATAGTAGGAGGAATCTTACCTTGGCTATGCCATTCCAATAATGCTTCATCTAATGCCATATTAAATGCTGGTGAACAATTTCCAGAATCGATAAACCGCCATTTTTCTTTCATATCTCTACCTCTTTTATTTAGCTTTCTTTTGCGTGTCTATAGTCTACCAAATGTAAGATATATTTGAAAAGCAATAAGGATTTCCTTTACTAATCAAAGCCTAGCCTTATATAATAATGTATGTCGATAGAAAGAGAAGAAAAGGGGTAGATCTCGTGGAACTATTATTAATTATCGTTGGTGCTGTGCTCGTTTACTTTGTAATTATGACGGTATACCGCAGAAGAATATTAACTTCATTAACTGAGGAGCAATTTCGTGAGGGATATCGAAAAGCTCAATTAATAGATGTACGTGAGCAAAATGAATTTGAAGGTGGGCATATATTAGGTGCTAGAAATATTCCATTGTCACAATTGAAAATGCGAATTAATGAACTTAGACCTGATAAACCTGTATATTTATATTGCCAAAGCAGTATTAGAAGTGGTAGAGCTGCACAAACATTGAGAAGAAAAGGATTTAAAGACCTTTACCATTTAAAAGGCGGATTTAAGAAATGGTCTGGAAAAATTAAAGTAAAAAAATAATTAAAAGTATAACACACCTACAATTCTTCAATCATCCTGTTCAAAATCTCTTATAAAGTATTAGTTAAATAAGATAAGGCTTTTTTATCATTGATTTTTTAATTATGTAGTTCATAACACCCTTGCTCTATGGAACAATAGCAACATTAATTTACAAAAAGAGCTTAAGAAAAAACAAAGGATTCTCCAATAATTGGTGAATCCTTTGTTTTCGTTATTTTTTATATCTTAGTATCGGCTTACGGGCTGCAATTGTCTCATCTAATCGTTTTACAACTGTTGTATGTGGTGCTTCTTGAACAATTTCTGGATTCTCCTCTGCTTCATTTGCTATTTGGATCATCGCTTCAATAAAAGCATCGAGTGTCTCCTTCGATTCCGTTTCTGTAGGCTCGATCATTATACATTCTTCTACATTTAATGGAAAATAAATTGTAGGTGGATGGTAGCCAAAATCCAACAACCGCTTAGCGATATCAAGTGTACGCACGCCTAATTTTTTTTGACGTTTTCCAGATAATACAAACTCATGCTTACAATGCTTATCGAAAGGTAGATCAAAATGTGGTGCAAGACGTCGCATCATATAATTTGCATTTAACACAGCATATTCGGTAACTGCATTCAATCCATCAGGACCCATTGATCTGATGTACGTATAAGCACGAACGTTGATTCCGAAATTTCCGTAGAAAGGTTTAACTCTACCAATAGCTTGTGGGCGATAGTAATCGAATGTAAAGCCTGTTTCATCTTTTATTAATACTGGTTTTGGTAGAAAAGGAAGCAAGTCTTCTTTAACTCCAACTGGCCCTGAACCTGGTCCACCTCCACCATGTGGACCTGTAAATGTCTTATGAAGGTTTAAATGAACAACATCAAATCCCATATCGCCAGGTCGTGCTTTACTTAACACCGCATTTAAATTAGCACCATCGTAATAAAGCTTCCCTCCAGCTCCATGGACAATCTCCGCCATTTCAATAATATTTTCTTCAAATAGTCCTAACGTATTTGGGTTTGTTAGCATTAACGCTGCAGTATCTTGTCCAACAACACGCTTTAAATCTTCAAGGTCAACTAGCCCATTGTCATCAGATTTTACTGTTACAGTTTCCAAGCCTGCTACTGTTGCTGATGCAGGATTAGTACCGTGTGCTGAATCTGGTACGATGACCTTTGTTCGATTAAAATCATTGTTTGCTTCATGATAAGCACGGATCATCATTAACCCTGTCCATTCACCATGTGCACCAGCTGCAGGCTGTAATGTTACAGCATCCATCCCAGTAATTTCTACTAAATGCTCTTGTAAATCATACATGAGCTCAAGTGCCCCTTGTACTGTACCCTCATCTTGTAAAGGATGGATGTTTGCAAATCCACTAAATCGCGCCACATTTTCATTAATTTTTGGATTATACTTCATCGTACAAGAACCTAGTGGGTAAAACCCTGAATCAACTCCATGATTCCGATTTGATAAAGCTGTGTAATGGCGCATAATGTCTAATTCAGACACCTCTGGTAACTCTGGCTCATCTACCCTTATATAATCATTAGGTAAAACATCATTAACATTTATATTAGGGACATCTAAATCTGGTAAGCTGTAACCAATTCTCCCTTGCTTGGATAACTCAAAAATTAATGGTTGCTCTTGATTATTCATTGTCATCCCCCAATTCCTTCACAAATGTATCAATCTCTGCCTTTGTACGTAGCTCGGTAACCGCTACTAACATATGATTCTCTAGCTCAGCAAAATCTTTACCTAAATCGTATCCGCCGATAATCCCTTTATCTAATAGCTTACGATTGATTTCTTTTACTGATTTTCGTAATTTAATGACAAATTCATTAAAGAAAGGACCTTCAAATGCTATTTCAAAACCATGCGCTTTAAGTTGATTTTTTGCATATTGCGATTTTTGTATGTTTTGAGTTGCCATATGTTTAACACCTTTTTTCCCAAGGGCGGTCATTGCAACAGAGGCTGCTAACGCATTTAACGCTTGATTTGAACAAATATTCGACGTTGCTTTATCTCTACGAATATGTTGCTCACGTGCTTGAAGTGTTAAAACAAAACCACGGCGTCCATCTTCATCCACTGTTTGACCAACAAGGCGTCCAGGGACTTTCCTCATAAGTTTCGAAGTGACCGCAAAATATCCACAATGCGGACCACCATATTGGGTAGGTATGCCAAATACTTGTGCATCACCAATAACAATATCTGCCCCGAAGGCACCTGGTGGTGTTAAAGCCCCTAATGATAATGGATTACTCGATACTACAAACATACTTTTTTCTGAATGTGCTATTTCTTCTATTTCTTTTAATGGTTCAATTTGTCCAAAGAAATTAGGGTATTGTACAATTACTGAAGCAACCGTATCATCCATTTCTTTTGCTAGTTCACGGACATCAGTTACACCGTTATTTGCTGGTATTTCAACAACTTCGATACGCTGTCCCTTAGCATAAGTTTTCAATACTTCGATTGATTCAGGGTGCACCGTCTTTGAAACGAGTACTTTCTTCTTACGTGTATGTCCTGCACTTAACATTGCTGCTTCAGCAAGTGCTGTTCCGCCATCATACATTGAAGAATTGGCTACATCCATCCCTGTTAATTCACAAATCATCGTTTGAAATTCAAAGATGGCTTGCAGTTCTCCTTGAGAAATTTCTGGTTGGTATGGTGTATAAGCTGTGTAAAATTCTGACCGAGAAATAACATGGTCTACTATAATTGGCATATAATGGCTATAGACTCCTGCACCTAGAAAAGACGCGTGCGTTTGTGTATTGGCATTTTTTTCAGCAAGCGCAGCCATCTCTCGTGTTAATTCAGGTTCAGAAGAGGCTTGTTTAATATTGTATTCCCCATTAAATCGAACACCTTCTGGAATATCATTAAAAAGTTCATCAATTGAGCTAACTCCAATAGCTTCAAGCATCTCTTTTTTATCATGTTCAGTCATTGGTAAATAGCGATGTTTCATAACTTTACCCCTCTCTTCTATAAAGTACTTATTTTTTTGGACGTTTATATAACGGCGTTGAAACTACTATTGCTCTCAATTTTCGTTTTCGAACTTGAACTTCAACTTCTGTTCCTAGTTCAGTAAATTCAGTTTTCAGCAAGGCGAGACCAACATTTTTCTTAAGAGTTGGTGATTGAGTTCCAGTAGTTACCTCACCGATTCTTTCGTCTCCTATATACACATCATAACCATGTCTCGGAATGCCTTTGTCAATCATTTCAATACCGACTAACTTGCGTACTATACCCTCATTTTTTTGCTCAACTAACCGTTGCTTCCCTAAAAAATGATCAACATCTTTGTTCACCTTAACAGCAAAGCCTATGCCAGCTTCCAACGGTGAAATATCTTTTGAAAGTTCTTGGCCATATAATGGTAGGTTAGCTTCAAAACGAAGTGTATCACGCGCTCCAAGTCCACATGGCTGAATCCCTTCAGGCTTACCTTCTTCAAGGATTTCTTTCCAAATATGGATAGAATCTTCGTTATCGCAATATATTTCAAACCCATCTTCCCCAGTATAACCTGTTCGAGACACAAGGGCTTTATATCCTTTCAAATCTACATTATCGAGAAATTTAAAAAACTTAATGTCTTGTAGATTCGTTGATGTTAGTTTTTGAAGAACATTCTCCGCTAATGGTCCCTGTATAGCAAGCTGTGCAACATTCGCTGAAATATTTTCTAGAACAACATCCCCGAAAAGGTGTGATTGTAACCACTCATAATCTTTAGTTATATTCGCTGCATTTACAACGAGCAAAAAATTGTTATCAGACTTTTTATATATTAATAAATCGTCTACTGTTCCTCCATCTTCATAACACATTGCTGTGTATTGAGCACTTCCATTCTTTAACTTTGATACATCATTTGTCATCATTTTTTGCAAATATGCTAAACTACCTTCACCTTTAACAGTGATTTCCCCCATATGCGATACATCAAAAAGTCCCGCACGCGTTCGTACTGCTTCATGTTCCTCTAAAATACTAGAAAATTGTACTGGTAAATCCCAGCCACCAAAATCGATCGTTTTAGCACCAGATTGTTCGTATACTTCAAACAGAGGTGTACGCTTTAATTGAGACATATTATTTCCTCCCCTTTGTAATAATTAAATGCGTAAGCGTCTTGTTTATCCCCAACAAGCACTGGAGGCATATTACTTGAAGGCGGCATTTACCTTCAGGTGATATGGTGAAGTGACCTCGAGTAGCTAAGCGCTTGGACATACAAACGTTACCGAAATGCACATGCAAAAAAAGACAGAGTAACTCCACAATATATTTGTGAAGATCTCTGTCCTGGTACCTGAAAGTTTACCTTATTGATTCGATTTTGTTCGTTCAATAAAGCTTGCCCCTTTGGTAGTTCATCATTTTCGCTATGTAATACTTCACTGCCGCAAAAAATGAAGAACATTCTCCAGAGTTGCGTCAAGTAGAAGTCTTTTTGCCTGAGAGATTCACAAATTAATGCTTGCTCCTTCGGCGCTACAAATACGTAGTCTCTCCCTCTACCGTCATTCGCTGTTAATATTAATTTTAAAACTTGCACATACTACAATAAAATATACTATCATCCTACCATTAGTTGACCTTATTGAGCAATATAATATTTCTAACGTTATTGAACGGGAAAAGATTAAATGTTCGTGTTTTGCTAAAGTAAATCGCTTACAATACTGATTTTTAGTCAAATCGATATAAAACAATGATTTTCCCCGAAATAAGAAACTTTTTATCACAAGGGGGACATAGCATATGAAAGTTAATATTCAATTCGATGAAACATGGCAAGAAAACTTTTCAAAGCGTATTAACGATGATGGGCCGTGGGTAAACAACAACCTGTATAAATTGGCAATTGAAGCAGCTGAACACTCTGTCATTCCAACATTCGATGGATTGCAAGCTCCTAAACATTTACCAAACCTCACTCCTCTACCTCATCAATTAGATGTTGCAAAACAGGTTGTGGAAAAAATGAACGGCAAGGCGATCTTAGCTGATGAAGTTGGTTTAGGAAAAACGATTGAAGCTGGTCTCATTTTAAAAGAGTACATGATCCGTGGATTGGTTAAGAAAGTATTAATTTTAGTACCTGCCTCCCTCGTTACTCAATGGTGTAAAGAATTAAATGAAAAATTTTTTATACCAGCTATTCAACAAAAGAAAAGTTATGTTTGGGAGCAGTGTGACGTTGTCGTTTCATCAATTGATACAGCAAAACGCAATCCACATCGAGAGATTATCTTCGAACAAAGCTATGATTTAATTATTATTGATGAGGCCCATAAATTAAAAAACAATAAAACAAAAAACTATGAGTTTGTTCAGCATTTAAAGAAAAAGTTTTGTTTATTATTAACAGCTACACCTATACAAAATAAAATTGAAGAAATATTTAACCTCGTTTCGCTTCTTAAACCAGGACATTTAGGTAATCAAGATTATTTTGAACAAGCTTTTTCTGCTAAAAATCGCACTGTTGAAAATGATAAATATTTAAAAGAGCTTGTAAATAAAGTTATGCTCAGAAATCGTCGAGGCGATACTGGTATTGAATGGCCGAAAAGGCACGTTCAAACTGTGCCAATTGATTTCACAAATGAAGAACAAGAACTATATAACTCTATAAATAATATACGAACGAATAGTCATCTATACATAAATAGTCAATTTTCAATTATCACTTTACAACGAGAAGCATGCAGTAGCCGCGAGGCGGTTTTTTATACATTAAAAAATATGCTAAATAAAAAAGATGAAGAAGGCAACCCTATTCAGCCACCATTATTTATTGAAGAGTTACTTAAAAAGGTAGAAGGAGTTACTCAAAATTCAAAAGCTATAAAAGCTTTGGAATTAATCAAGTCGATAAATAATAAAGTTATTATTTTCACAGAATATCGTGCCACCCAACTATATTTACAATGGTTTTTGCAGCAACACGGTATATCTTCAGTTCCATTCAGAGGAGGTTTTAAAAGAAGTAAAAAAGATTGGATGCAACAATTATTCAAAAATCATGCCCAAGTATTAATTGCAACTGAAGCAGGCGGAGAAGGGATAAATTTACAATTTTGTAACCATATTATCAATTTCGATTTACCTTGGAATCCAATGCGCCTTGAACAGAGAATTGGACGAGTACATCGGCTTGGTCAAGAAAACGATGTATTTATTTATAATTTTGCTATTAAACATACTGTAGAAGAACATATGTTAAAGCTTTTATATGAAAAAATACATTTATTCGAAAGAGTGGTTGGAGAGCTAGATGAAATTCTGACAAGATTAGACATAAAAAATTTAGAGGACCAGCTACAAGATATTTTATTCAACTCAAGGAGCGAAGGAGAAATGAAAATAAAAATGGATAACTTAACATCAGCCATACAATTTGCTGAACACATAAATAATGAAGTGAGGGAAAATCATGCATCAACAGGAAATTCATAATTTTTTATACCATTTTTTTTCGTCGAACGATTGTCATGTTATTGAAAATGAACATGGCTATTTAACAGTACAATTATCAGTTGACCTTGATAAAGAATTAATGAACAGACCATTTTATTGGCATTATTTAGAGAAAACAGGAGGGACACCAAATCCAATGAAGCTTACACTCATTACGGATCAGAGTAAAGCTTCAACCACAAAAAAAGGTGAGGTTGTACATTTTGGTTCACCTCGGTTACATCAGATCTTTGCCTCATTACAAAAATTAGCTGGGTTCATTCGTCTATATGAAGATAACGTGACACCAACAAACCATTCAAGTATCCCTCTCTATCCTTGGATAGGTATCAATGTGCTAATATCGTACGAATGTGATCGCAAACGTGACTATATTCATTCTTTAGGTTTACATATGATTAATGGCATGATAGTAACAAATTTCCAAAATCAATTAAATAAACTTCGGTTAACACCTAAAATACCTGACCTATGCTTTACCATGTCACCACTTATCATGCCACAAAGTGGACTAGTACGTTTGAACCAACATATAAATCACATGATTGAACAAGAAGATCACTCTTGGGCTGATGAAGCACGCGAAAGATGGAATGAGGATTTATCACTATTAAATCACTTTTATGAAGGAGTAGAAGAAAAGCCTGATTGTTATGAAACAGAAAAAAGAGCACTCCAGGAACAATACGAACCTACAATAAATGTAAAAGTGATAAACGGAGGCTTATTTTACCTTAGACAAACGTCCAACATTAAAAAAGATGCATAACGTCATGTTATAGCATCAAAAATAAATGGCTATGTGTTTGGAGTATGCTTATAATAATTGGCCTATCTTACATTGATTGTTGAATTTAGTACTAAGAAAAAATTACATATAAATCCAGCTTTTCAGTTTTACAATGAAGTAAAATTGTATATGTTTATTTGCTGCTGTTATAAATCAATCTCAATAGCAACAAAGTTTATCCTACCTAGAACTATATAGTAAAAGTCTCACGTTAAAGGTTACTTATCAAAATATTCTTCAAGCGCTTGTTTTCTTGATTCTTTTTTTTGTTTCTTATTATCTTTATCTGTAAAATATTTCTCCTTCTGAAGATCCTTTTTTTCCTCTTCCACATTCTGCTTTTTATCCTTATTGTAATACATACTTTCTCGTTTAATTTTAGTGTTTTCTTCCATTAAATGTTTAATTTCCCTTTTTGCTTTTTCCAACTCATGTTTATAAAAACTTTTATCATCAAAAAAATCAGTAGCAGCATCAACAGAACAGTCTAACTGCTCTTTAAGCCTTTCAAGTTCTTCTTGTTGTTCGTTTAATTTATTTAGCAGCTCTCGTTTTTCTGATTTAAGATATACCTTCTGTAGATACTCAATAGGGAAGCAGCCACTATAATTTTTTAGAAAAACAAGCCTTTCTCCATGTCGTTCATATTCATCAGTTCTACAAGTCCAAATTTTACCATTGTGTTTAATTGCCTCTTCACAACTATGCATTACCACTTTGTCACCCTTTTGAATCAACCCATACGCCCTCCTTAAATAAAATACTGTCATATATAAGTAGTAAATGCAGGACGAATAAACAATGTAAGGGATAGATGACTAATTAGTTATACTTTTTTCATACAATTGACTATCAATTTTCAACTCTAAAAAGAACATCTTCACAAGTGAAGATGTTCTAATCCAAACATATTTAATTTTTCACAATTATCATATACACATATATGCGTGTAACACTTACGCTTTCTTTAAGGCTCTATTAATAAACTTTGTTGCTATTATCGTCAAATTTATACTATCGAAGTGGCTTTATATGTTAGTCATCATATTACAGAAAGAAAAGATGCCAAGAACTTTAGTTGTATTTCCTAATAGGAAAAACACCAATTAATGCAAAAACCGCCTTCTGTAACGAGGAGTTTACTTCGTCTTTATCTTTCTGTGTACAAACATTGAAAATGCTAGAGGCAAAACACCAAACCATCGATTTCCAAAAGAGGTACGTTCATTTTTTCGTTTTTGACGATACTTTTTTCTTTCTTCTTTCGGTTGGTCAATATAACTAACAATTTGTTGGGTAACATATTTCACATAATCATTCGTAGACAACAGCTACACCTCCTACCATCTACTACTTATTATCTCCTCCTATGCTTTTTTTAACCTCTAAATTAATTTCATCTACAATTTGCGCTATACTTTTGTTTGTTGTATCGATTGTCACACTGCATTCTTTGTAATATGGAAGTCTTGTTGTCAATATGTGTTCAATCTGTTCCTTTTTGTTATTTTTTATTAGAGGTCTAGATGAATCCCCTTCTAGTCTAGAGATGATTTGTTCTAGATCACAATGTAAATAAATCACAAAACCATTATCATTCATCCAATTACGATTTTCTTCTTGAATAACGATTCCACCACCGGTAGTAATCACAACATTTTCTGTTGGTAATGTAGGTAGCAATTCTCTTTCATATTGACGAAATGTATCCTCTCCATCTTCTTTAAAAAGCTCACTAATTTTTTTGCCCATTTTTTTTTCAATGTAATCATCAGTATCAATTACAGGTAACTTCCACTCTTCCCCTAAACTTTTTCCTACAGTAGTTTTTCCAGCACCCATGAAGCCTGTTAAGATGACTGCTTTCATTTTCTCCCCCCATAGTAATAAAATATTTAAATTTAATGTAGTTAATGTAATGCTTCCCACTTAATTGGCGAATATATTTGAGTTTTTCTTGTACGAGTTCACTAATGGTTTTCTACCCATTTTATTATTCTACCCTCTTCTAATTCATAAATAAAGAAGGCATTGTAAAGACGGTTTTGTAATGTTTTACATTCAATCGATATTTTAAGCAGCCTTTCCTCAATTTGTTCTGTTGAGTACATTGCTTGTCCATTTGGATATGTGTATATTTTATTTTGAATAGGGTGAGCATTGTCATGAATGTCTGTTAAAATATCTGTAGTAGTCATTTGCACAATGTTTTCTAGTATATAAAGTTGTTCTATTTCATGGTAAAAGTTTTTTTCTACTACATACATTTCTATTTGATGAAGTAGCACTAAAAAAAATAACAAGCTCATAACTAACGTAACTGGAAAAATAAAACCATGTTCATTATTCTTTTTCACGGTAAGGCACCTCCAATGTTACCATTGAAGAAATTCGCTCTTCGTATAATTCACCACTAAGATCGATAACTTGGATAATAATACCTTCTGTAACAGGACGAAAGATAACAGAGGAAATGTTTTGTATTAACACTTCATGCCCTGTCCCATCTACCCTACGCCTTAGTATAGTCTTGTATTGTTCATAGGAAATCGTTTTCTGATGACTAGTCGTTAAATATAATGTATTGGAATTGACATTGATAGCAATTGCTTCTCTCAACTCAATACGCGCTTGTTGTAGAAATAATTCCCATTCTTGATTATTGATTTGATCATTATTATCATAATTCGGAAAAACAATAGCTATCATGGTAGGTAAAAATGCAACGATTAATAAAAAAATAGATAGTGATAACAAAACCTCTATGAGCGTAAAACCTTTTGCAGTTCGAATTATTTGTTTGTATAACCACACCTTTTCTTTTCTTCCTTTCGAAAATCTATATACGATACACATACTTTAGCTAATTCATTCGCGTCTTCCCAAGCAACTGTGAACTTATAATTGTTAACGTTCATTTGCTCATCTGCAAAATACGATTCTGTATGATAAATTTGAAGCTTATTCGACACAATGTGATTAGCTGTATTGATCAACTGAATGTTTTTTCGTTCCTGTACAATATGAGTTAGCGGAGGTAATAATATGAGGAGCAGAAGAAGCCATATACTTAAGGATACTAATAGTTCAATCATAGAAAAGCCATTACAATTCTTGAACATAAAACCTTCCCTTTCCTAGCAGAAAAACAACTTTATATTTCTTACCATGATGATTTACAATTAATGTTCCAGCTTGACTTATAGCACCATTACTACGAAAAGATATACTTAACCCTAATGTTCCTTTTTCTATGTTTAAACCTTTGTCAAATGAGCGTTGCATGATGGGAGAGCTCATACCATTAGAAAGAACATAATATGTTGAATCCTGATTTGAGAAAAGAAGTGTTATGCTTTTTTGATTACTCAATGCATAAATTTGAGCGTAAAAAATATCATTTTCTAATTGGGCAAAAAAATGTGCCATCTTTCTTTTTTCAATAAGAGGGTTAATTTGTAGAACTGAAACGGAAGCCATTATAGAGACGATAGCTAATACAATCATTACTTCAATTAATGTATAACCCCGTTCATTTTTATAATTGTCATTCTTCAGTCACATCACCTTCCTTCACGCTACCGTCGGTACCCACTTCTATAACATTTCCACCTGGGCACGTATTTGTCGTAATATACCCTTCTTCTAAAAGTTCAGTTATTGTCGGAATCGTTTCATGTTCAATCTCATAAGCTTTCACCTGAGCTTGTACCATATTTATTAATGCATCACACCCTTTCTCGTTTATCACTTTACTATGTTTAGTAATATTAGGTATTGTTATAATTAAAAGTACTGAAATTACCATAAGGACAATTAACATCTCGATTAACGTAAAACCTTTGTCGTCCATCATTTTATCCCCTCTTTCACACATACTATAAAGCTTTAATTAACTGAAACATTGGAATCATGATTGCTAAATAAATGAACAAAACGACCATACCTACACTTATAAAAAGAGCTGGTTGTAAAACATTTAACAATGACATCACTTTTTCTTCGATTCTTAGTAATGTGTATTGACTATAATGATACAATTCATTTGCAAGGTTTCCATTGGATTGTCCGTGAGAAATAACTAGGGCTAATTCTTTCTCGAAATAAGGTCTTGATTCAATAATTGCCTCTAAGCATTCTCCTGAAGTTAACTGCTGACGAATACGTGCTGCTTCTAACTGATAAAATGCTAAATGATACTGCCGCTCAAAAATCAACAATGATTCATTAATTGATAGTCCACCATTAAGTAAAGTACTTAATTGAAAAGAAAAATATTGGGAGTTTATTTGTGCTACTGATGAATGAAGGAACGGTATCTTACAAATGATATTCATTTGTAAAATAGGAGATTGTTTCTTGAAGAAGGTAAAGTAAAACGCTAACGATAAGGTAAGGCAACACAAAACAGTTAAAAAGATATAAGGTGTAATCGCATACACATTTTGTAGAATTGTTGAGAAAGTAGTTTTTGTTAATTTCATTGATTGATTTAATTGGTCAAATTGATTCAATAATACTTGCTGCACAGCCACAAACAATAAAGACACTACAACGATTAAAAACACAGGGTAACGAATAACCTTAATAAACTTTTTATAATATACATCTTTTTTGGCTATAATTGAACTACCTTCTAGCAATGCTTTTGCTAATTCACCTTGTTGCTCAGAAAAGTATAAATAGCTCAGTAAGTCCCTATGAAAAGATAAATGTTCTAAAACCTCGTGAAGTAAGTAACCTTCTTTCATTTTTCCTATGCAATATTGTAGATCTTCTTGTTGTGATTTAGACAATTGTAAAGTGAGAAACTCAATCCCTTGAGATAAAGTATACCCTTTCTCTAGCAACTCACCTAACCTGCGACAAAATTGGGCTTGTTGTTTTAAATTCCATTTATTTTTCGATTTCATCTTTGTATACCCATTTATCGAATTCTTTAGTAGAGATAAACCCAAGAGCTATTGCTTTACTAATAACATCTTTCATTTTTTTATAACTATAGACAACTGAATCTCCCTTAGCTTCATCAATCATTTTTGTTAATATTTTCCCGTACACAAACTCACTAATACTCGTTCTCCTATATGTGCGTAACGTTTTACAATATATAGAGCACTCCTCAGCACAAAATGGACATTTAATATTCACTAACCTTTGGGCGGTAATTGCAATTAGAGTTTGAGATATGTCTTGTACTGGAACACCAAATTCTAACAGCCTATAAATGGCACCTTTCGCTTCTCTTGTATGCATGGTTGTTAACACTAAATGTCCAGTAAGTGATGCTCTAACAGCAATTTTGGCAGTTTCTGCGTCTCGAATCTCTCCAACCATAATTACATCAGGATCATGTCGTAGTATCGCCTTTAGCCCATTTGAGAATGTGATACCTGCCTTTTCATTTACCTGTACTTGAATGACTTTATCACTCCTTTTTTCAATTGGATCTTCAAGCGTAATAATGTTGCGATTTACCAGGTGTTGGGATGAATGAAGTAAAGAATATAATGTGGTTGTTTTACCCGAGCCAGTTGGACCTGTAAAAATGATTAACCCATGAGCATGCTTTAATAAAGAAATAAGCTTTTTTGTCGTATTAGGGAAAAGAGTTAAAAAGTTGAGTGGATAAAATGAATCTGAAGGTAATAATCTAATAACGAGGCTTTCATTATTAATCGTAGGTAAGGTTGATAGCCGAAGTTGAAGGTTTTTGCTATTAATAATCATAGATAATGCGCCATTTTGCGGCCTTCGCCTTTCACCAATATCCATTCCGGCAAGAAATTTATAATGTGCAATTAATCGCTCACATGTTGATTTACTTATCATTTCCTTTGCAGTTAGTTCGTTGTCTAGCCGAAATTGAATCAGAGCATCTTTTTTTCGAGGCATAAAGTGAATATCAGATACGCCCAAGTGTTGGGCCTCAGTTAACAAGCGATCACCAATTCTTTCAATCGCTGGCAAATGTATCGACCTCCTTTTATATTGATTAATAAACACTCTTCTACATAAATCTCCATTCTCCTTCTTTTTTTTCGTATAAAATACATTTATTTAGAAGGGTATAAATTTAACTATGAGATGCTGCAGCTTAACCCTTAAGGAAAAGGACGACAAATGGCTATCTTTTTCTCTCCGTATTCAACATTAATAAATAAACTTGCTTTGTCAATAATAACAAAATAGTCAACAAATTGTGAACAATTTAGAACAACTAATGTTTACCACGTAAATAACATTTAAATGTAAATACGCCTGTATTATAATGGAATTAAGATTCCATTGTTAGGAGTGAACTGTATGGAACAAACTTTAAAAATTACAAATGTATTATCTGATCCTACTCGTTATTACATCTATCAATATATAACTAAAAGACATAGTGAGGTTACCGTTCAAGAAATTGCTGATGAGTTTAAAATTCATCCGAATGTCGCACGTCTCCATTTGTCTAAATTAGAAGATGTTAACATGCTTGTTTCAGAGGCAAAGAAGACAGGAAAAGGTGGTAGGCCAAGCCGTTTATATCGTTTATCTGACGATGTGGTACAACTGTTTTTCCCATTTCGCGATTATCAATTATTAGCAAAAGTAGCCATACAATCAATGATGAAACTAGGTGAGGCTGGAAAAGAAGCATTATTTGATACAGGGAAAGCATTTGGTCAAGAAATAATTAATTCACAGCTTCACCCAAATGACACACAAACTACGGCACTGTCATTCGAACATAAGTTGAAAATACTAAAAGATTCTGCTACTACTTTAGGTTTTCACCCTGAATTTGAACATAATGAAGATAAAACGATCATCTTTTTCCAAATCTTCAATTGTCCATTTAAAGAACTAGCTGATAAACATACTGACGCTATTTGTGGCATGCATTATGCTTTTTTACATGGAATGTTCGAAGTATTATTCAATAATGTAAAACTAATCGAAAAAGATAATATTATTCACGGCTGTGACTCTTGTTCATATCAAGTCAAAGTCACAAACTAGTAACAATCTTATGTTTACAATCGCCTGAATTGTACATTATAATATGTAAGTGGAATATAAGGGGATAAAGGAGGGACTTATACATATGGATCGTATGTTTCGTGTATTAGGGTTTTGGACAGGTATATTTGCTGTTATGTTTTATATTGGTCACATGGATGAAGTAGCATTGCTTTTCTTCGCTCAAACGGTCTTCTTTATTATTTTAGGTTATTTAAAACTAACTGAGCGCATGTATCTTTATATATTTGGTGCTTACTTAACAATTTTTTTCGCGGGCTTCACATACTATACTACATTCTTTATGGTACCTGGCGCAGGACATTAAGAGATTATAATCAAGAACAAAAAGCGATGGTTTTCCATCGCTTTTTGTTTTGATTATAAAGAGCTTGTTCATTTAAACATCAGTGTAAGCTAAAGAATATCCTCCATCTACAACCAGTGTAGCATTTAACTATAATCCTTAACACATATAGTTTTTTTCCCAAGCTATATCCATGTTTTTTTGCATCATGATGACGTGAAAATATGAACTTATCCCGCCATCTAAAATTAAACTTCTTATCGCACGATTTCTTTTGCTAACTTCAGAAAAAGGGTTCGTATCATTATTCTCTTGTAAATATTGTAATATACCAGCCTCAAGCAGGAATTGATCCTGCCTCATCATAGCGACTTCGGTAAATCCAGCCTTACGGTAGTAATATTTAACGGCATCAAGATGAACGTGTGACGTGATGTCCATATTTCCTGGGTTTAATAGAGGATTGTTAATGAGCTGATGACGATGGTACCCTCTAAGACTTCCTCTCATATGTGCAGGATGTTGCCATTCTTTATGTGTATAGCCATAATCCACAGTATATACAACCGCTTGTTCTAGAGTGCTACTAAGCTGGTGGATAAAACTTTTCATCTGTAACGGAATTTCAAAGCGTTGACCATTAGTTAATTCAATGTTCTGTTCTTCTAAATATTTGATAATTTCTTTATTTGAAAGCGGTACGAAGTATTCTTCAATTTCGTTGTCATCATTTAGTGTCACCATAACCTCATGTAATTCCTCATGACGTTTTTCAATTACTTCAACTGGAAAAGCATCGAATAATTCATTCGTAAAAACAACCCCCTGATAAAAAGGATGATTTTCAATGAACTGTTGAAGATGTTCAAACTGAATCACTTTATCTTGTTCATTTATGAGCAGCTGCCTTTGCAGCTCACGATGATATGGACTCGTTTCAATCAATATATATGTAAGTTGCTCATATGACTGGGGAGATCTTTCTTTCCATTCTTCTAGTACCGATTTTGCAAATCGACCGCTGCCTCCTCCAATTTCAACAATCATTGGGGGCACTTTTTGCTGTTGGACTAAATCAATAAATATATTAGTAAACAAGACAGCAAAAACATTGGAAATATTACTACTCGTTATAAAATCACCTTTTTTACCGATCTTAGTTTGTTCTCGCATATAATAGCCATAGTTAGGATGATACAGTGCTAATTCCATAAATTGCGCATAAGAAATCATCTTGTTTTGACTTGAACTAATCGCATCTTTAATAATTGTGTTCATATTCATCATAGTATTAAAACCCGTTTAAAAAAGGATTGTTACTCATTTCAATTTCAATTGTCGTTTCAGGGCCATGACCAGGTAGCACAATCGTATCTTCAGGAAGTGATAATAATTTTGCATGAATGCTATTAAGCAATTGCTGATGGTCTCCACCAGGTAAATCAGTACGCCCTATACTACCCGCAAAGAGTGTATCACCAGAAAAAACAGTCTTAATACTTTCACAATAAAATGATAAACTTCCAGGCGAATGCCCTGGTGTTTCAAAAACAGTAAAATGAAATGATCCGATCGTTAGTTGTTGTTCCTTGTCAATGATTACGTCGCCAGGTTTATCACAAACAACAGCGCCTAATGAAAAATATGCTGAACCATTCAATGAAGCATTTGTAAGCCAATCTTGTTCATCTTTATGGATGTAAACAGGGACACCCCACTTCCTTCTAACATCTTCAACAGCACCTATATGATCAAAATGTGCATGAGTAAGAACAATTGCTAAAGGCTGCAGAGATTTTCTTGTTAATAATTCATTAAAGGAATCTCCTTCACTTCCTGGATCAAAGATAATACATTCATTTTGTTCATTCCTAAGGATGTATGCATTTGTTTGTAAGGGACCTAACGGAATTTGCTCCCAATTCATCATTTTGTATTCCTCCATTGCAGTCATTCTAATCTTATTTTACACTAATTAAAGATGCTCAGAAAGATTGAAATAAGGTTGACTTTTAAGGAGTGTAAAAATTGATTACATATTATGGAGTTGAAATGCCGGAAGAAGTAGATGACTCTACTCATTTATTAGACATAACAGCAATAATAAGTAACATTACCACTTTTGATTTTGATCAACAGCTGTTGCTTTTTTCTGATTCAGAAGATGCTATATTAGCAAAAGAATATTTATTAACATATGATTATGAAATAGAAGAGTACGTTTTATTTCACGTCGAAAATATATTACCAACTACTAAATTTACTGATTATGGATTTAAATCTGAAAAAGGTAAACACTATATGTACAAAGATATGGTTTCGCCGTTTATTGTGAAAAGTGGTAAGCCACAACAAATTGAAATGGCATTAATAGAAATAAATGAGTTTGTGGTTGCAATCGAGGGTGGCCAGAATACCATATATTTTGTTGATAAACAACACAGCGAGTTAATTTATGGCATCGCTAAAGCTTATGACATAGAAGTGTCATTTTTTCATCTCGACAAATAAGATGAAAACGATTAAAATATAATAGGAATGTTTTGAGCCTTTACATATAAGCTAATAATATCTAAAGGAGGCACAAAGATGGTACAGATGGGACTTGTCTTCATATTTGGGTTAGTTACTATTTTGGCAGCAATTGGAGTTGTTAGCTCCCTTAAAAACAAAAATTTCCTAGGATTCTTTTTTGCTTTTGGAACAGTCGCTGTATTTGGTTTCTTTACTGTGATGACTGTTATTAATCATGGTTACCCTGCAGTTGCCCACTAAAAAGAGCTAACAAAATAATTAAACCATCGATTAAATAAATCGATGGTTTTTTATTTTTTCGCGTAAACTTTGTTTCTTCCCTTTTCAGAAGATAAAGATATCGTGCTATAGCAGAAAATATGACTCAAAGTCTAGTTTAATAGGGTGTATTTTATTAATACGAATAACACCCACCTTTGCGAAAACAGCCTAATACCTTAATTCCAATAAAGTCCAACTCAATAAAATATATAAATGAGATTTTGTGAATTTATTCGTTATTAATGAAGGATCGACCCACGTATCATGCTATTTCTTATTACAAAAATCAGCATTAATTATATAAAAAAAATTTACTTGCAGAACTTTATTATAGCTGAACAAGTTCATAGATTTTGTTGTTATTAAGGTTAATAATTTTTTCATTATAGTATCCATACAAACAAAGTTCACCATTTGGCGACATATTTATCGGTAGGTTAGGGATGTTTGACAAGATTAGTTTTTTTTCACCAGTGAGTACGGAATAGGTAATTAACTCAAAATCATCGTGATAGTTATCATAATTACCACTTCCGTATGGAGCAAACGTGATAAATTCATCCTTACTTTCAATAAAGTCAAAATAAGGGAAGAACCATTGTGAATAAAGAGCTAACAGCGGAATTTCCATTTGGGTCATTTTTTTAATAGGACTAGTTTGATAAAAGGAATAATAAGCAATACTGTCATCATCTGTTGTAATTGTCATTAAGAGATTATTTGTAGTGGCATACATAGAAACATCCTCTATCAAATGACGCTCTTGTTTCATTTGTAGGTTTTGTTCATACAATGGTGCAGAGTAAGAAGGTTCATCTTGGTTCCACTTTAAATATGTAACTTCTTCAATTCCAGCCCACTGAATAAATGGTATATCGATTGTACTTTCTTCAACACTCTGTTTAGAAACATTTAACAAATAAGTTTCAAAGGACCAATCAGCAAAAAATGTTGTTACATATAGTAGCTCAGGATTATAAGGGTTCCATTCATAGTTTAATTCGTAAGAACCTGTAGCCCACTTGAATACCTCTTTCCCTTCCTTATCAACAATAATAATCTCTGCCTCATACGTAGTCGGTAAAGTATGTAGCAAGAAATAACTTTGATTATGGTTCCCTTTTATTGTTGAAATTTCTGAGTTGCTCTTATAAAGTTGTTCCTTTTTTCCTGAGTAGATATTGTGCTTATACACAATAGAACCTTCATTCTCGTTAGTAATAAACAATATCGTCGTATCATTGTACCAATCCCCAACCGTTTGAATGCTGCGATCATCAAGATCAATTGGTTGAATTGTTGAATTGTCTGTATACAACTGGTCTATTTTCCCTTTAGTTAGATCATTTACAAATCTTAATGAAGGTTGTTTATCTATCGTTTTTGTACCATTATTTATAAAACAACCCGTGACCACTGTTACAACTATGATTAAAGAAAAAACAAACCGAAACCAACGCATATTATCGTTCACCTCACCTACTTGTATATACGATTATGATGCGTGAATGGTTTCATTTCAAGAAGAAAACCTAAAAATCACATATACATAGAAGCTAGAAAGATTCCAACTGTTTTGTTATAAATTTCATCAAACTGAGATAATGGCAATGGATTTATTCCTCTTCCAAGTTCTATAGTAAAACCAGATCTTCTCCACTCTTGGATAAACCAATCTTTGTAGCCTGCGTGGCTATCAACGTACCGTACCGCTTTATATCCACTCACCCTAACGAATTCTTTTACAATTGCTTCTGAGTATGGAGGCTCATAACCTTCATATCCCCAATAAATCTCTTCTCCTTGTGTATGGAATGCTAGCACTCTGTCAAAATTGCGGATTTCTGTTAGTTTTTCCATTGCTATTGCTTCAGGTTCTGTTAATGGGGCATCACCAGGATAATCTCGAGGAGCTGGTGCCTTAGGCTTTTTACGTTCTTTTTCAATTTCCCAATTTGCTGGATATTGATTGTTAAGGTCAACACCTCTAATATTTGCTTTCCAATCAGAAAAATTCATACTTCCGCTATTTATTTGAACTACTTTAGTTTTATAAGGCATTTGGTTTGGTGGGCCGTTAATGACAAGATTGACACCATCAGGATTTACCATCGGAACAACTGACAGCATAACTGAATCATATAGCTTCTGTGTTAAAATTCCACGAATGTACCCACTATTTGTTAGTGATAACAGATAATCATTTAAAAATTGCATAATTATTGCTGTCGTTATCCACTCATTCGCATGAAAAGCACCATTCCAATGAACTTTTTTTGGACCTCTTCCAATGATAAGTTCGGGTATGTTTGAATTTAAAACTGATTTCCCAGCTTCATTTAATTTAATAAATGGGTATACTTGACGTAGTTTATCAATATCTCTAACTAATGCTTGATAATCGTATAAGGTATTAGTGTGGATGACACCACTTGACATGGAAATGGGAATATAAATTCTTTGGCCAATACTTAACTTATTTGGATTTACGTGTTGATTTACGAGCAATAAAGCATCAGTTGATAAATTAAACCTTTGCGCAATATTCCAATACATATCCCCTGGTTTAATTGTATATGGTCTTAAAGTAAAGCTTGGTATATTCACCTCATCTCCAATGGCCAAAACATTAGGCTCCTTATGTGGGTTGGAGTCAATGATAAGTTGCAGAGGAATCTGAAATAATTGGCTGAAATACCATAATGTATCACCTTTTCTTACCATAACTTTCAATAGTAATTCCTCCTTATATCTTATTAATACAAGGCTCTTTTCGAACATTTGTCGTTATTTATACGAAATTACCACAGTGATGTGACTATCATCATTTTATAGAAGAAAAGAGATATTATAGATGTATCCGTATTAATTTATTAGTGCGAAAAACAGCCTAATACAACAATATGAGTATCAATAATAAAACATGAATAAAAACGCTATGACCAACTTCATATGGCCATAGCGTTTAATATTTTCATTCGGTATTTAATGAGCTCATCACTATTTCTCTTCTGTTAAATTCTCATTATAAGATGTTCCTTCATAAAACCTTAATAAATCCCCGTAGACAATGTTATCAGAGTACTCTAGCTCTTGCTTCGCTTTTTCTTCATAAGGCTCACACTTAGAACCGTCCGTCTCTTCGCCTGTCTCTTTATCATAGCATGTAGATTTTGTATATACATAATCTTCAGTGATAAAGCTTCCATCTCTAAGCACAATAAAATCTAGTTTATCTTCTGAGAAAATATCAGATCCGAAGTGAACATCATCCTTCGTATCAATACCTAATAAATGTAGAAGTGTTGGCTTCACATCAAGCTGACCTGATACTTTAGAAATCACTTCTGGATTCTTGTCAGTCACACCTGGTATATGAACAATGAATGGAACCTTTTGTAATTGTACGACATCTAACGGTGTGATGTCCTTCTCTAAAAACTCACCCATTGCTTTATTATGATTTTCTGAAATACCATAATGATCACCATAAAACACGAGAATAGAATTTTCATATAAACCTTCTTGCTTTAATTGTTCTACAAAGCTTTTTAATGATTCATCCATATATCTTACCGTTGGGAAATAACGATTAAGTGTACGACTGTTTGACGTAAATTCATCTACCATTTTATCTTCTTCATCTAGCTCAAATGGAAAATGATTTGTTAACGTAATAAATTTTGTATAAAACGGTTGAGGTAATGTTTTAAGCTTCTCAACAGATTGATCAAAAAACTCAATATCTTTCAATCCCCAACCAATTGAATTTTCTTCGTTCACATCGTAATCAACTAATGAAAAGTAACGGTCATATCCAAGGTTAGGATAAATAACATCACGATTCCAAAAGCTTTTATTATTTGCATGAAATACTGCGGAATAATAATCTTCTTCTTCTTTTAAAATCTCTGGTGTTGCACGGAACTCGTTTTCAGCATTAGTGAAGAAAACAGCTCCTCTACCTAAAGGATATAACGAGTTTTCAACTAAAAATTCTCCATCAGAGGTTTTCCCTTGACCTGTCTGATGGTAAAAATTATCAAAGTAATAGCTTTCTTCAATTAAATCATTTAAAAATGGTGTAATTTCTTCGCCATTAATTGTTTCGTTAATCACAAAGCTTTGCAGAGATTCCATTGAAACCATAATGACATTGCGATCCTTTGCTACGCCAAAAAGGTCTTCATCCGGCTCTGTGTAATTTGCATTTAAATAGTTCTCAATTTCAACAAATTCGCTGCTGTCTGCAAATGCTCTTTGTGCTTTTGTTTTTGACGTTAACACAAGATCGTATATGTGATAATTGTATGACCCAATATTTTTCACGAGCATTTCACGATCAAATGTACGAGTTAACAACTGAGGACGTTCTGTTTCTGCAAGACCTAAGTTAAAAAATACAACTGCTGCGACCATTAAAAAATATGCTCTACGTTCTCTGTTTGTAAAAGTTGTTAGTGATGTACGTATATTGTTTTTACGCATAATGAAATATAAGATGAGCACATCTACAAACATTAAAATGTCAGTCACATGTAATAACTCGAATATACTATTACCTAAATCTGCTAGATTATTAGCTTGAAAGAGTAAAGGTATCGTAATAAAATCTGTAAACTCTCGATAATACATTACATTAGCAAATAGAATAAAAGAAACAATAAAACTCGTAATAAGAATATATCGATTACGGCGTTTTTCTTTAATAAACAGTGCTATACCAAACACAATGAGTAAAAAGCTTAATGGGTTTATAAAAAGAATAAATTCTTGCTTCCAAGATTCAATTTTAATATCAAAACTAGTTTTATAGACAATATATGTCTTAATCCATAATAAAACTGTTGCTATAAGAATTATAGACATTTTTGACAATGATGATTTTTTCATACTGAATTCCTCCCTAGATCATTGCATATCTAATGGAAAATTTTTTGTATTTTTTTACATTTATAGGCTATTAACAAAAACAACTAATGGTTATCTTAATACTTTTTTTACTAAAATGCAAATTAAAATTAACTATCTTCTGTTAAAATAATCTTTTTATCTTATTCACCGCTTACTATAATTAGACGAATGAACTAACAAAAAGTTTCATGTACTTTTATATTCAGAATTATTCCAATAATAACACAACCTAGACGACAGCTTTTATGCTGGACTATTTACGTTGTTGCTGCGCTGACTTTTGTGTTTCATACATTGACCTAAAGGCGTTCTTTGTAGCTATTCTTATCAACCGGTCGTAATCTAAAAACATAACAAAAATTATGAAAAACATCCTAAGTATTATAAATATGACAAATAAACGTGAAATCGCTGATAGTAAGAAATGCCTCTTCAGCTAATTGTAAATGAGATATAACTCTAATACTTTAAAACAAAGTCAAATGCGTACTAATAGTTATAGTACAGTGTATACAATACTTTGTCTTACTCTAGTTGTCAATGGGTATAACTTACACCTCGACATTTAGCTATCTCTATAATGAGTGTAATATACTTGTATTACATCTTCTATCGTAATAGATGTCATTTTCCTTACAATGTTGTCACATAAATGAAAACAATGAGCTCCTTTCTATGTGAAAAAAAGTCGTTATACTTAACAGTTTTTGTAAAAAGATGCTATAAACACTAGGATACTGGGTTCAACTTTCAGTACGTAAAGCAGCAATCAATGTAATAAATGCGAAACAAAAAAAGGTTGACAATGTGTCAACCTTCTCGTTTTCCCTCTATTGTTTATACATTCTTTTTTACTAACCAAGCAGCTCCAATTACCCCGGCATCATTTCCTAAAGTAGCTAAAGAAATAGATACACCTTGTGCTACTCTTGGAAAAAGAAGTTGATTAAATTGTTCAGTTACTTTATCGACTAAAATTGCGCCTGCGTGTGATACACCGCCACCAATAATTATTTTTTCAGGGTTTAAACCATTTGCTAAACTAGCTAAAACAAATCCTAGATGAAAAGCCATATAATCAATTATTTCCAGAGCCAATTGATCTCCTTCTTTTGCCGTATCAAAAACTAGTTTTGCTGAAATTTGTCCTTGCTGTTCAGAAAGGTCTCTTAATTTACTAGGAACGGTTGTTTGTTGAAGTTTTTCTTTAGCTACGCGAACGATTCCAGTTGCAGAAGCGATTGTTTCAATACATCCTTTTTTTCCACAGCTACATAAAGCACCATTTTCTAGTACAGAAGTAATATGACCAATTTCTCCACCCGCACCATTTATACCGTGGACGAGTTCACCATTAGCAATAATACCTCCTCCAACTCCAGTTCCTAACGTAACACAAATTAAGTCTTCTGCTCCTCCTCCAGCTCCCTTCCACATTTCACCTGCAGCAGCATTATTTGCATCATTATCGACAATAACAGGAAGGTCTGTTATCGCTTCCAAGTGACTTTTTAGAGAATAATTTTCCCAGCCTAAATTTCCAGCTACGTATACAACACCTGTTGCTGTATTTACTGGACCAGGAGCACCTACACCAATTCCAATTAAATCTTTTCGAGATTTTTGTAGCTGTGATAGTTTATTATCTATAGCCTGCGCGATATGGTTTACTATATGTTCTCCATTGTCAGAAATATCTGTAGCAATTTCCCATTTTTCAATAATGTTCCCTTCATTATCAACAAAGGCTAACTTTACTGTTGTTCCACCAATATCTACACCAACATACCATTTATTATCCATTCTATCTTTCATTCCTTTTATTAATTAAGTTTATCGATCGATACTACAAGAAATTTATTAAAATGTATAAAAAATAATTGCTTTATACGTTTTTATAACTCGTCTTTCAAACGTTGAACTTCTTGACGAAGTAATAGTAGTGCCATCTGGTAGTCTTTTACATCTACAAGCTGTGATTGATATAGCTCTTTTAATTCAGATTCCATTAATTCAAGGTCGGCAATTCTATCACCAATGTATATTATTGTACCATATTTTTTTAATAATTGTTGAACGTCATACAATGTCCTCATAATAATTATCTCCTAACGTCAGACTATTTCAAATCACTTGTACATCACTTACTTTATAAAGAAATGGCTTAATTCGTCAAGCTAAATAACAAAAAAATGAGTGCCAAAGATGACACTCACGACAAATTAATTCTTTAGTTCGAGTGGGATTTCCAAACACATGGAATAATTTCCCATGATTTTCTCCATACCCACATTATGTTAACCATTTTACTAGCGATCGGGATCTTTGGGATGTAAAATAGTAGGTCTTCTGTTTTTCAATGGAATCGGCGCACGAACTAATACATCTCTGAAAGCTCGATAAGAGAAGGGTAAAAATGGCCACAAATAAGGTGTATGGAATGATTTCATACGCGCTAACATCACTAGCCATATCGTAATACTAATAATAAAGCCTGCTAGACCAAAAATGGCAGTAAATAATAAGATTGCAATTCTTATTAATCTGTTTGCCATACTCATTTCATAGCTAGGTGTGGCGAAAGTTCCAACAGCTGCAACAGCAAAATAAAGAACTACTTCATTAATAAATATACCCACTTCAATAGCAACCTGACCAATTAAAATAGCTGCAACTAAACCTAGCGCAGTAGCTAATGAAGATGGAGTATGTATTGATGCCATCCTTAACATATCCATACCTATTTCTATTAGCACAATCTGTAATAATAACGGAATTTCTCCTACATCATTAGGGGCTAAATATTCCAGCCCTTCTGGTAATAATTCAGGGTTGCTTGCAAATAAATACCACAATGGTAATAGAAAGAGAGATGCCCAAATTGCTACAAAGCGTACAAGACGCAAATATGCTCCTACAATTGGTTTATTTCGATATTCTTCTGCATGCTGTAAGTGATGCCAAAATGTTGTAGGCGTAATTATTACGCTAGGAGAACCATCGACAATAATAATGACATGTCCTTCATAAATATGAGCTGCTGCGGTGTCAGGTCTTTCCGTGTATCTAACTAACGGATAAGGGTTCCAATGTCTACCTGAAATAAATTCCTCAATTGTTTTTTCTGCCATAGGTATACCATCTGTATCTATTTTATTTAATGACTGCTTTATATCTTCTACTAGCCCTGTGTCAGCGATATCCTCTAAATAACAAATACATATATCTGTTTTTGACCGTCTACCAACTTGCATATACTCCATACGTAATGTTCGGTCACGTATTCGTCTCCTTGTCAATGCAGTATTAAAGACTATTGTTTCAACGTAACCATCCCTTGCACCTCGAACAACACGTTCAATATCGGGTTCCTCTGGACCTCTGACAGGATATGTTCTCGCATCAATGATAATGACATGTTCAATTCCATCAACGACTAAAGCTGTAGGGCCTGCTAACACAGCATCAACTACAGTCTCTAAATTATCTGTCTTTTCAACCTCCACATAAGGAATATAAGTTTTTAGAAGTTTTTGCAATACTTCTTTTTCAAGTTGGTCTTCTGTTAACTCGGATAAGAGCTTCATCAAATAATGGAGTATATCATCTTTAGCAAATCCATCAATTAAAAATAAGGCCATATCTCTCTTAGCATATTCAACGTCTAAATGAATAACATCAAAGCTTTTCCCAACACCCAATTCCTTGCGTAAAAATTGTATATTTTCATCTATGTTTTCTGAAACAGGTGTTACTTTATTTTTCATGTCCATCTCATCACCACCAAACAAACTTCTTCCACCATCATTGACTCTATTTCAAAAAAAAATACATTTGAATGATCTATTAGTGGATATTTGTACAAGTTGGTTCATACATATTTATAAAATGCCTGTTAATGGTTGTCTACACCAATTTGAAAAATAAGCATTTTTCAGTATGTAAAGATGTATCAGTATAGTAGCTTTATTCGTATTGTTTGTTGTTTTCTTACTAAGTTCCAAACATCAATACAACTAGAGTTTGTAGTATCCTTGCTTCTTACATCAATGGCAATCTAATAAAATCTACTTCTGGATGTTATAAGTTGGTAACAATTGCAACGATGTTTTCGAATAAAGTAAGTCCTAAATAAATGAGTTAGCTAGTTAGTTAACATCTTTCCTAAGCTACGGAGGGTTAGTATGAATAGACGATCATTTTTTATCATTTTAGCTCTTTTTTCAATTTTCACAGCTATATTGTTCGTTTTTGTACAACATGACTCTACACAAGAAAGCATCATTTACTTCCCTATAGATCCTGATGTAACGTTTACTCATACAGATAGCACGCTTACGCTTTTAGATAAACCAAAAAATAATAAATATATCATTGAATGGGATGTCACCTCAATCCTAGATAGAGAAGCATATTTAAGACAAGATATTTCTTTGTTGTATGCGAATGGGAGATTATTAGATACTCTCTCAGAGTGGGAGGATTACAGTGAGAAAATTGCTCAATACAAAAAAATCCAAGCGGATGAAAGCAGATACTTTGTGACAATCTCCTACCATCATGCTGAATTACATAATGATGATTTAAACATTAAAAGTAGCCAACAAATGAGCTTTGACGAGCTATATGTAATTAATTCTTTATTTGCCCCCCTGCAATCATTTCGTATAGCGGAAAATAAGGAACAAAAGGAGTGGAAGTATGTTTTAGATCATGCTGTAAAACAGCAATTACAGTATAGCTGGAAGCGTTTAGTTGATCATTTTCAATTACCATTAAAAAAGTATATTCAAATTCCACTTTCAGACATAGTACTATATAATGACAAACCATTAATTAATAATAATGCTGAAAAGTCACAACAAATCCTAGGTAATTTATGGGAGGGTTTATACAAAAATTATTTCCTGGGCATTAAAAAAAAGGATGGTACCATTATAGAGCCAGTTGGTAGTACCATACCTCTTATTTTACTAAGTAAAGATTATACTCATCTGATTATTTTAATTGAAACAAGAGATGGTGAAGCTATAAAACTTATTCAGCAGATTCCTTCGAATTCATAAGTTGTGTATATAGTTCTTTATAATCTTTATTATTTGGTTTTATATCTAATGCATCTTCCGACAATTCTAAAGCTTGTTCATAGTTACCTTCATTCGTATAAATCAATGCTAAATTAAAATAAGCCTCATCATATAACGGTTCTATATCAATAACTGTTAGTAGGTTTTGTTTAGCCAAATCAAAGTTACCTTGTTTTATTTCTATATAAGATAATAAAAATAGTTGGTCTGCCTCAAATTGATGGTCTTGTGGTGTATTTTGCAATAAATCATAAGCCGCATCATAACTCTCATTATCTATATACTCTTGTGCAACTGACAAGGATACAGCAGGGTCAAATTTAGGGTAAGAAAAACCTAAATAGGCAAACAAAGAGACAAAAATCACAGTAGTTAATAAGTATATCGTCTGCTTCACTAAGTGCTTATGTTTAGGCAAATGGACAATGCTTGCCGCCAAGAAACCACCTATAAGCCCTCCAATATGTCCTGCATTATCAATTGATGGTACGCTAAACCCAAATAATAAATTGATGCCAATCACTATAAGTATATTCATACCCATTGTTCTAAAAAACAAGTTAGGATGTATAACTCCAAAAAATAACAAAGCACCAAAGCATCCAAAGATTGCTCCTGATGCTCCTGCTGATAGTGAAGCACTTAGGGCAAAGCTTAGCAAAGTTCCTGAAAAACCAGCAAACATATAAATGATAAAAAATCTCGTGCTACCAAATATTTTTTCAACCGCGGACCCTAAATAATATAATGCTAAGGTATTCATAAGCAAATGTAAGAAGCCAATATGTAAAAACATAGGAGTAAAAAATCTCCACCACTCACCTGCCAGAATTGATGGATTGTATTTTGCCCCAAACTTCATTAATACTTGGGAACTTTGACTCCCACCACTAAATTCCAATAAAAAGAACATACCTAATTGAATTATAATAAAAATATATGTCCATCTAGGTTTACCATACTGAAACAATTGTTGTTCTGTTTTGACCTTTTGTTGTGCAACTGTAAATACTTCTTTTTTTAGATTTTCTAACAGTAATGGCTCTGTTAAAATCTTATTAGTGTCAACACGTGGATGAAATTGAAGTAAGTTTGATATGTCACTTAATCCTTCTTGAATATTCTCTGAATGAATAACAAATGAATGTACTTTCGTTTCACTATTCTTGCCAGCAACAAGGGGCTCTTTAGTTCGAAATTCCCAGTCATCAACAGGGGGGAAAGTTGATATGTACAAATTTACAACTTCTAAACCTCTTCTAATTGATTTTCTACGCAAGCTATCGACTTTTTGTAGAACTACTTGCATGTCACGCTCGAGCCAATTACTCCAATCAATATCGTGTCGCAATATTCTGATTACTTTACTTTTCTTTCTTGATGTAGACTCAAGCCAAATTTCATGGTGATCATTAGAAACAGTTAGGACCCTATAATTTTCTTGAACTACTAATTGATTGATAATCCCCCAGTACAAAACGTCTTGCTTAGAACTCAATTGGTAATCTCCCCTCTGAATTGTTTGAATATACTCACTAATATACTCTTTCTAATAGGCTGTTTTCGCATAGATTTTCGTTATGCCATTTAACTATAAAACACGTATACAACTTGTTTTGGTGCCATCTTTTCTTCTATAAAAAACGATAGCAGTTGCGTAAGGCGACAACTTTAACTTCTAGTACGATAGCAATAAAGTTTACATAATGGTGTTTCTATAGATTAAGCAATACGGACAGCTCATCTATATGGTTACAAATCCCGTATATGCAATCTCTAGTAGAAGGCTGTTGATTTCTTGTATTAAAATAAATTGCATCCCAGCCTGCTTGTTTAGCACCTAACACATCGAGTTCCCATGAATCACCTATGTATAGTGCTTTTTTTCCTTCCATTTTCACAGCATTTTTCGCGTAGTCAAAAATTTGCTTATGTGGTTTTTCAACACCTACATCTTCTGAAACAATCACAAATTCCTTTGGAAATATTGTATGCAAGCCCATTTGTATAATCTTTCTATATTGTATATCCATTTTACCGTTAGAGATGACAACGAGTCGAAGTTGCTTTTGAACTAAACTTGATAAAATTCTCGTAATTCCATCTATTGGTATCGTATATTTACTAACTACTTGGTCAAATTCTTCTTGAAATTCGTCTGCCATGTTATTTGATACATTTATTCCAAGCTCATTAGCTGAATGAATGAAGCGCTTACGTCTATATTCCTTTCTAGACATGCAATTGTTTTCGTATAGAGGCCAATACATGTCACAATATTTTTTGAAAACAGGAAACCATATATCTGCTTCAATCTTGTCGTGAAGATGGTTTGTGTACATATATACTTCATAACAATGTATCATTGCTCTTTGAAACGTTCTTTCATAATGAACAATTGTATTATCCAAATCAAATCCAATTAAATCCCAATACATATGTACCCTCTTTTTGTCTTAGGATGTTCTCTCTTTGAGTGTTGCTGTTCCTATACACCAAGAAAATTCACGGATGTCATTTTTTTAAACTTGGTGTTTTCCATATAAAAAATAAACATATGTACAGCTAGATTTGCTGCTGATTAACGACATCTTTATCTTATTTTAAGAATGATATTCGGACTAAATAACGTATTTACTACTCGTGATATCTTTTCTATCGGTAGCAGTAGCCACCCTTTTTGCTATTAACAACAACTAATAAAGAGCTTTGTCTTTTTACCATTATATCTAGTAGTACATATATTAACAAATATAAGCCTTTCGAGTCTAACTAGACTCGAAAGGCTGTGTTAATAAATTGTTCTCTAATAAAAGGAATCTTCATTGTCATTCTGACAAACGTTTTGCTAACAAAAGGTATCTGTAACAAAGCATCTGCTACTCTATAACGGTAGCGATACATACAAAACCCTAGCACGATGAGTAAAATAAATCGAAAAAACCTTAGTTCCATATGTGCACCCTCCTTAGATATACCTTTTATCTTTTTAAGCCATTTTATCCATAGGATATCCAAAAGGTTATCTACCTAATTTAATCATACACATATAAGAACCGAACAAGCTTTAATAAAGAGCTCTATTTGCATTGCTTATTTTTATTTTACTAAGGTTTACATACTTTAAAACACTAGATTTCTTGGCGTCTTTCTACTATTAAATGATAACAAGTGTATAAATGGACATCTTAATCCTCTAGGACACCAACATGAGCAACAAAGTTTACGTAAAGAGTCTTATTAAATAATTATCTTAATATTTAATAGAACCAACTATCTGGTCAATAATAGCTAAATAAAAAAAGGGGTCTCCCCCTTTTTATTGTACATATTTAACTTCCTAGCACTGGTTCCATAGTGTCCTTCAAGACTTTGACTGAATGTGAAAACTGCTCTTGTTCAGTTTTATCAAGTTTTAATTCTACGATTTCACGTATACCCAGTCGATTAACGATAGCCGGAACCCCAATATAAACATCCTTCTCACCGTATTCCCCATTTAAGTAAGTAGATACAGTTAATACAGAATTCTCATTTTGTAAAATCGCTTTTGTAAGTCGAACTAAGCCCATTGCTATCCCGTAATAAGTCGCACCTTTGCGTTCAATAATTTGGTATGCTGCATCCCGTACATTAATGAATATTTCATCTAAGTCTTCCTTACTATATTCATTTTCATCATTTACTATATCTACAATTGATCTTCCACCGATATCTGCATGGCTCCAAACTGGTAACTCTGTATCTCCATGCTCACCGATTATATAACCATGAACATTTCTTGCATCTACATTAAAATAATCACCAATTAAATATCTAAAACGTGCTGTATCTAAAATAGTCCCTGAACCAATAATACGTTCTTTTGGTAAACCAGAAAGTTTCCATGTAGCATACGTTAATATATCAACTGGATTTGCAGCGACGATGAAAATTCCATCAAAACCACTAGCCATTACTTGATCAATAATTGTTTTATAAATTTTAACGTTCTTTCCTACAAGGTCTAATCGAGTTTCACCTGGTCTTTGATTTGCACCAGCACATAAAACAACGATGTCAGCCTTTTGACAATCACTATAGTCACCAAACCATATTTTCGTAGGAGATGGTGCAAAAGCAACCCCATGGTTTAAATCCATTGCATCCCCTTCTGATTTTTCTTTATTTAAATCAATTAACACTAATTCTTCTGTTACCCCTTGATTAAGAAGAGCAAACGCATAACTAGAACCTACTGCCCCAGTTCCGACAAGTACAACACGATTAACATTATTAGCCATAATATATACCACCTTTCTTATATATCAATAAATTTCTCTTAAAGCATTCTTCAAATAACTTCAACAGTTCTCAATCGATTTCCCCAAAGGAAGTTGATGTTTCCTGCACGACCGAAATATAAATATATACGCCGATTTAACTATAATGATATTGATAATGTTGTTTTCTTTGTTCCTACAGTAATAAATATACACTAATTTCAAACGTTTGAAATACTATGTAAGCGTTATATATATTGCGATATTGTTACAATTTTATTCACTGATCAGAGAGTGAAAATAATCATTATAACTTATAGTAAAATAAACCCACCCATTAGAGCCGAAATTGTGATAGCTAATAAATTAATCATGTCATTATTTAAAAAGGGGTAGCCTTTCAAATGATTGCAAGTCATACCACAATGTTCTGTTTTTTCAGTAACTAACGAACACTTTGAGCATTGATATACAACTTGAACAGTCGCCCCGAGTAGTGTATCAATTAAGCTACCTATAAATCCGAATAAGCCAATGAATAGTATCAATAATAACGTTAATTCATTCCAAATCAATGATGCAAGTATTGCTATAAAATAAGCACCACCTAACGAACTAACAGTACCTAATATTGTCATCGCTCCAGACGTTCCTGGGTCCACTCTCCTCATTGTGGTAATTAAGAAAGGCTTCTGCTTACTCAAAGTACCTAACTCTGAAGCCCACGTATCTGCGTTTGCCGCTGCAATAGATATTAAAAAAAGGTATAACCAAATATTTACTGGGTCTAAATAATATAACAAACTAGCAAAGGCTGGCACACCTCCATTCGCCAAAACCTGTACCCAATCACGCTCATCACCTTTTGCCACTTTTTCCACTACGAATGCTTTTTTATCCAGCTTGAACTTACTCCACAGGCTTGAACTTACAAAAAAACTACCTAGTATAAATAGTCCTTTCCAGCCAAATCCTAAAATAACAATTACACCAATGATGATTGTAGCAATTGCACCAGATAAAGATAGTGATTTAAGTCTTTTCCCGCTAAGAGCCGCTACAAATATGATTGCAAAATAAAATAAATAATTATCATTCATTACAAATAATTTCCTCTTCATTCGTTAAAATTCTTTGTACACGCTTGTCAAATGGTTCAGTTGGTAAAGCCTGCACTATTTGAATAGCGAAGGCTAACGAAACTGTATTACCTATGTAATTGACTAAATATCGATCATAATATCCCCCACCAAATCCTAGACGATCTCCAGTCTTTGTAAAACATAACCCTGGTACAAATAATAAATCTATATCATGAGATGCTATCTCTTTTGTTTGTTCCTCTATAGGTTCCTGTAAGCCATAATAAACAATTTCCAGTTGATCAAAAGAGCTAATTTCCCTAAATGTCATCTCCTTCTTTGTCGGATGACATTTTGGTACTACGACTTTTTTATTATGCTTCCATGCTTTTTCTATAATTGGAATTGTATCAACTTCCGGCCTTTTCGATATAGTAATTCCAATTGTATTTGAATCTTTCCACAGACGATGTGAAAACAGGCGTTGAGCGATTAAATGAGACCAATCATGGTAGATGTAATCATCTATTTTATGTAAAGATTTTTTCACTTTATTACGCAGATTACGCTTTTCTTCCATTATAATCACCTTCAGTATAAATTTCTTAGAACTCGGATTTCTATCATAAACGATAGATGATTGAAATTACATTCCAACCGCTGTACTGATAAAGATTAAAACAGATGATATCTATTCTTTAAGTGTAGCAAAAAATCAAACACTTCTAAATGATTTTGCAAAAGGTTGTTTTCGCATAGATTGTTGCTTTCAAATTAAGAAATAAACAGGTCCACAACAAGACTAGAATGTGTGGCACCTTTCTAAAACGATGACAAACATATATAACTTCTTGTGCTTCTAATTTGATAGCAATAGCAACAAAGTTTACAAAATGAGAAAAAAAGGATAGAATTACGATTATGAATTTTAGCGCTATACATCATTCGTAATTTCCATAATGTAGATAAAAGTGTTCTAAGGAAAATCATAAAAAGACACTAGAATTTCATATAGAATAATGGTATTATTGTATAGTCTGATTTAAAGCTTAATGTTTGGAGGGATATGAACATGCGTGTAAATATTACATTAGCTTGCACAGAATGTGGAGAGCGTAACTATATTTCTAAAAAAAATAAACGAAACAATCCAGATCGCCTTGAGCTTAAAAAATATTGCTCAAGAGATAAAAAATCAACTCTTCATCGTGAGACTAAGTAAGTAGTAGGAATACATTCCTACTGCTTTTTTTATTCTTACCTACATAACTTGATTAACTTCATCCGAAAACATAGTAAGTCTCAATTTGACTGCTTTCACAAAGGTGCTTTTCATACTATCATTCAAACACTTATGTATTTATGCTTCGTAGCACCTTTTCTACTTGTAAAAGTTAAGTGTTCAGATAAAAACTCATCTTACTATCATTAATGTTAATTACAACAAAGTTATTAAAAAGAGTCTTATCTTTTTTAATATTATACAGCTAACTATTACGAAATTATGATATAACAGTATATAGAAATAGAATATTTTGGGGTGATCTGATGGAATATGCAATTGTTATTTTATTCGCTATTGCAATTATTTTACTTATTGTTTCATTTGTTAGCAAAGATAAAGTAAGTGACTTAGAAAAACAAATAGAGCAATTATCCTTATCAGTTATGCAAGACAATTATCAAGTAAAAAAGAAACTAAAAATCTTGGAAGAAGAGCTTCTTGTCAACGACAGTGTGTTACCGAATAACATTTTTCAACAAGACGAAAATCTGCGACCAAAAGCAACACATGACGCTAAACATGAGCAAATTCAATCATTATTGAACCTAGGACAAACTGTTGAAGAAATAGCTAAAGAAACTTCTTTAACAATAGAAGAGGTTGGAATCATCGTTAATCATATTAGCAGAATGAGAGGAGATCATGTTGAATAAACAAAGTATAAGGGCATTTTCATCGGGTTTGATTACAGCTACTACCGTCCTAGGCTCCATTTACTTTATAACACCAAGCTCAGAACAAAGCATGAACAAACCAGATGATCATGTCATGTCAGAGACTGAAGAGCTTAAAGCTGAAATAAAGTTATTAAAAGATCAAGTAAAAGAACAAAGCTTGATTATACAAGAATATGAATTTAGCGAAAGTGTTAATAATGAAGATAATACTATAACAAATGAACATGAACCTCAATCAGAACCTATTCGTATATACCATTTACAAGTTGACACTGGTATGACAAGCTCAGAAATTTCGTCAATACTAGAGGAAGCTAAAATTATAACAAGCGGAAAAGAACTACAACAATACTTTATGGATCAACAGCTTAGCCGTCAAATTCAGGTTGGAAAGTTTGAGGTTAACAGTAATATGACAATTGAAAATATTGTTAGTTTACTAACTGGAAATACGATTTTTGAATAATAATATACACTTGACGATAATTAAACTCCCCCCATTTAGCCTTCACTCGCTTCGCATTGTGTCGCTTTGAAGTGGGGGTCTTCTGACCGAAACATGATAAACCAACCTGAATCATATATCAGGTTGGTTTATTATTTCAGTCGTTTTCATACAAAAATTTATATATAATTCCACTTTGCTGTTTAAAAGCTAACGACAAGAAAGAACTTGCTCTATTTAATCATTTAACTCGTAACGTTTTCCTTTAACAATATAAAAGATATTTTCCGCAATGTTCGTTGCATGATCTGCTATGCGTTCTATATAACGACAAACAAACGATAGCTGGGTAATTTGTGCCATTTGTTCACTGTTAGTCTTCGTAAGCTCAAGAAGCTCTCTAATATTCTCACCGTATAACTGATCAACAAAATCGTCCATCTCTACCACTTTTTTCGCTAAAAGGACATCTTCTGTTTCGTAAGCTTGTATTGCAAGATTTAACATTTGTATAGCATGCTCCTGCATCTTTACGATCTTATCCAATGATTTTATGTGCTTCTTTTCGCCAATTCTAATCGTAGCTTTTGCGATATTAACTGCAAAATCTGCAATTCGTTCTACATCTGTAGATACTTTTATTGCTACTATAATCCTTCGTAAATCAATAGCTACAGGTTGTTGCTTTGTAATTAATAAAATAGCAAAATCATTTATTTCTTCGTCTAATAGATCTATCGGTGTATCGTCATCTATGACTGTTAATGCCTGATCAATATTTTGAGTAGTAAGTGCTTCTATTGAGTCGTTTAATGCTTGATCTGTAAGTTGACCTAGCTCTACTAATTTATCCTTTAGTACTTGTAAATCAAGTTCAAATGCTCCTCGTACAACCATGCTTTTCTCTCCAATCATATATGGATTACCTTATATTACGGTTAAAAGTCTTGGAAAAAATTTCACTTATACAAAACTTACTGATCCAAAGTTGCTTCCTTCATCATGAAATACGATTTCAGCGTATTCTATTAACTCCAAAAAAGTAAATTACCTAATACTAGTCAGCAATGGATGCTTCCCAAAAAGGCGATCTCACTTCCGAACTAAATTCTGACCTGTTTTTTTATCACGTCTTTTACCCGAAGCGACCAGTTATATAATCTTCAGTTCGTTTATCATTAGGCGTTGAAAATAGTTTATCAGTATTTGAAAACTCAATTACCTCACCGCTTAAGAAAAATGCGGTTTTCTCTGAAATACGAGCTGCCTGCTGCATATTATGTGTAACAATGATAATACTGTACTGTTGCTTTAACTCCTGTATAAGCTCTTCTACTTTTAAAGTAGAGATTGGATCTAATGCTGAAGTCGGTTCGTCCATTAAAATTACGTCTGGTTCAATTGCTAAGCACCTTGCAATACAAAGACGTTGCTGCTGCCCGCCTGATAAACCATATGCATTTTCATGAAGGCGGTCTTTTACCTCATCCCAAATTGCCGCTCCTCTTAGACTTTTCTCTACAATTTCATCCAGCACCTTTTTATTTTTAATCCCATGTATCTTTGGACCATATACAATATTTTCGTAAATTGATTTTGGAAACGGATTTGGTTTTTGGAAAACCATCCCTACTTGTGTACGAAGCTCCTCGACCCGATAAGACTTGTCAAAAATATTCTTACCTCTGTATGAAATTTGTCCTGATGTCTTCACAATAGGAATAAGCTCAACCATTCTGTTCAGTGTTTTAATAAATGTCGACTTTCCACACCCAGATGGCCCAATGATTGCTGTTACTTCATTTTCTGCTATATCTAGGTCAATATTTTTTAATGCATGATCTTCTCCGTACCATAAATTAAGATTCGACGTTTGGTAGACAATTTCCTTGTTAACAGATGCCTTCGAAGCTGCACCTATTACATTTTGACTATCTTGCTGCTTTACCGTTGTAATGTTCATTGAAAACCCTCCATCATCATTTTATTGTTCTCTATTTTTTAGGCTGCTTTCACTTTTCATAGCTAGAACTAATAACGTTTAAAATTATACCTACGTGGATAAAACCTCGTTTTATTGTTGTAATTTAGTAAAGAGGACAACATAGCTTTCAAACAGCATCTCTTATTAATAACGTTTTTCAAATCTATTTCTAATAAATACAGCTATTGAATTCATAACAATTAAGACAACCAACAACACAATAATTCCGGCTGCAGCTACATGTTGAAAATCTTCTTGTGGCCTTCCAGTCCAGTTGTATATTTGTAATGGCATGGCAGTAAATGAGTCTAATAAATTATCTGGTAAGAACATAACAAAGGTTGGAATTCCAACAACTACTAATGGAGCAGTTTCTCCAATTGCACGAGAAAGCGCTAAAATACTACCTGTTAACATACCTGGGATGGCAGCAGGTAAAACTACTCTACGAATTGTTTGCCATTTCGTTGCCCCCATACCATAAGATGCTTCTCTTAATTCATTCGGCACAGCTTTTATCGCTTCTTGTGATGCAACAACGATAACTGGCAATATTAATAAGCTCATCGTCAACCCCGCAGCCAATACACTTGTGCCTAAATGTAAAGCTCTAACAAATACTGTTAATCCTAATAAACCAAAAACGATTGATGGTACTCCCGCTAAATTTGAAATATTTGTTTGAATAAAATCATTAAAACGATTTTTCTTCGCGTATTCCTCTAGATAAATAGCGGTTCCTATACCAATAATCATTGAAACAGGAGCAACGACAGCCATTAGCCAAATCGAGCCAATTAACGCTGCTTTAATTCCTGCCCGTTCTGCTCTTGGAGCAGCATTATTTTGTAAAAAGTCTAAATCTAACCAGCTTAATCCTTGAGTCAATACCCGATACAATAACATTGCTAACACAACTAATCCAAACATTGTTGCAGCATAAAAAAGAATTTTATACAAATTATTTATCAATAGTCTTCTTGACATTAAGCGTTGAACATGATCTTTATCAATTAACTTCATGTTAATATTCCTCCCTGAAGCGGCGTGAAATATAACGAGCAATCAAATTCATTATTAAAGTAAATACGAATAGGGTCATCCCTACTGCATAAACACTGTAATAAATCGTTGTTCCATAGCCCGCATCACCTAGACTCACTTGTACGATGTAAGCAGTCATCGTTTGTATCGATTGCGTAACGTCTAATGAAAATGTAGGTGTTGCACCACCTGCAACAGTTACAATCATCGTTTCACCAATCGCCCTAGAAATAGCTAAGACAAATGAGGCAATGATACCAGATAAAGCTGCAGGAAGAACAACTTTGATTGCTACTTCAAACTTCGTTGCACCTAAAGCTAATGCTCCCTCACGAATTTTATTAGGAACCGAGCTCATCGCATCTTCAGATAATGAGGCAACCATTGGAATAATCATTATTCCAACAACGATACCTGGACTCAAGGCGTTAAAAATTGATAAACCAGGAATAATCTTTTGAAGTATAGGTGTTACAAACGTTAATGCAAAAAAACCATAAACAATCGTCGGGATTCCAGCTAGCACTTCAAGAATCGGTTTTATAGTCTTTCTAGTCTTTTCTGAAGCATATTCACTCAAAAATATAGCTGAAGCAACACCGATCGGTATTGCCACAATCATTGCAATGACTGTAATTAGCAATGTACCTGAAATCAATGCACCTATACCATAGGATGGATTACTAGATGAGAATGGTTTCCAAGCTGTTGACGTAAAAAAATCTACAATTGATACTCTATTAAAGAAAGTTATCGTCTCAAATATAAGGGTAAAGATAATCCCTACCGTAGTTAATACAGAGATAAGTGCAGTAATAAATAATATTTTTGGTACTAACTTTTCAGCCATGTTTGAAATGCCCTTTTTCTGTTTGTTTTCTTGAATCATCTCTTTGACTGAATATCTATCTATATTTGGTCTTTCGATAGCCACTAATGAAAACCCCTTTCCACCCATAACAGAGTGAGAAGCATCACCCACCGCTTCTCACTACATGTTCTTTCTTTATTTTTTGTGTTCTTCAATTTTTGCCAATTGCTCATCATATTGTTCTTGAGGTAAACGTACGTAACCAACTTCTTCAGCTGCTGTAGCTGCATTTTCTAATGTATAATGAACAAAATCATATACTTGTGCTTCACCTAAAGATTCAACATTAACATATGTGAATAAAGGACGTGATAAAGGTGTATATTCACCTGTTTCAATTGTGTCCCCATTAGGTTTAACCCCGTTAATTTTTACAGCAGTTAATTTATCTTGATTTTCTAGGTAATAAGCATATCCGAAGAACCCAATAGCATAATCATCACCAGAAACACCTGTGACAAGCGTGTTATCATCTTCTGATAACGTAATGTTATCTTCTTCAATTTGTTGTTCCTCTAAAATGACTTCATCAAAGTAATCATATGTTCCTGAATCTGTGCCTGGAGCATAAAATTCTATTTCTTCTGCTGGCCAATCAGGATTTATGTCAGACCATTTTTTTGTTTCAAGAGAATCGTTTTCTAACCAAATCTTTCGTAAATCTTCAACAGTTAAATCTTTTGCAAAGTCATTAGTTTTGTTTACTACAATCGTTAAGCCATCAAATGCAAGCTCTAATTCAATATATTCAATATTATTTTCTTTAGCTATATCCGCTTCTTCTTGCTTAATCGGACGTGAAGCATTGCTTAAATCCGTTTCCCCTACGACGAATTTTTTAAAGCCTCCTCCTGAACCAGATAATCCAACTGGAACCTCTACTTCTGGTTGCACACTATAATATTCGTATGCTACTGCTTCCATAATAGGAAATACAGTAGAAGAGCCGTCTATGATGACCGATCCTTGAAGTTTATCTCCAGCTTCAGATTGAGTGTTATCATCTGATGCTTCATCGGAGCCACAAGCTGCTGAAAAAGCCATAGTTGCTCCTAACATTGTTGATAATGCTAAAACTTTAAAGTTCTTCATCTTCATTATTCCCCCTAGGAAAAATTCGTTTGTTTTGTCTTACCGTTATTAGAATAACGCTTGACTATTAATGTGGTTTTAACCATTTGTTAAACTATTGTAAAGATCGAATATTATGCTGAATTTTGTTGAATAATAAGCTTCTTTTTGAAAAAATTATTACTAATGCTAGTAAGTTAGACTAGCTAAATGTATTTTTCTGAGATTGTCATAGTTTTATAGAAGAATAGCTGTATGAATATACGTGTTTATCCTTAGTTCGAAGAAAAGCCGATAGGAAAAGTGAAGTGACTCGGCAAGGTTTTAATGATCAGTATAATTTGTATTAACATTACAACTGACCTTATTTGTAAATGTTGTAAGTATTTATTTAACTATCATATAGAAGAAAAGCAGCCACTAATGATCAAAGATACATATTTATTTCTCAATACTCATTGCGAAAACAGCAAAAAAAGCACTCAAAGTTGAAGTGCTTTTTTTAAAATTGTAAACCTTTATTCACTTTCATCTTCAGTTGTTGTATCAATTACTTCTGACTCCGACTCTGTATTAGTAGCTTCTTCCGTAGATTGCTGTGTTGTACCACTTGCCCTTTGTTGTTTGAGATCAAAATATGTGTCCAAGATCCTTTTACCAATATCTTTGTTTATTTGACTTTTACCTGTTGTATCAGCGTTTGGAACAACAACAGCAAATGAGACCTCAGGATTATCGAATGGAGCATATCCAATTAATGTTAAGTTATAAGCAAGTGTTTCTCCGTCTGGATATACCTCAGCTGTTCCTGTTTTTCCAGCAGGTTTGTAAGTACTCGCTCCGAAATGACCGAAGGCTGTTCCTCCAGTTTCCTGCATAACTTGACGAAACCCTTCTTGCACTTGTTCAATATATTCTGTCTTCATGTCAATCTTATTTAACACCAAAGGTTCAAATTCTTTTAATACAGGTCCCAACCCTTCTTGGTCGGGAGATGGCTCATGAATATCCTTCACAACTTGAGGCTTAATTCTATAACCACCATTGGCTATCGTTGACACATATTGTGTAAGCTGTAGAGGCGTATATGTATCATATTGTCCAATGGCCATGTCTAGCAGTAAACCTGAGGTTGTGTCTTGTCCCACATAACCAGTTCCTTCTCCTGGCAAATCAATTCCTGTTTTTATTCCCAGTCCGAATTGGTTAAAATAGTAGCGAAATAAATCAAACGCTTCTGGATTTGATGGTATAGGTTGGTTTCTTTGATATTCTCCACCTAATAATGAAATTGCAATTTTAAACATATATACGTTCGATGACCTTTTAAGAGCATATAGATCATTAATCCGGCCCATTACCTCCCATGATTTTTTTGGGGGAGAACCTTTAATATATAATACCTCGTCTAATTTCCTCTCACCAGGATTAACAACACCTGTTTCATACCCAGTTAACAAAGTTGCGCCTTTCACTGTTGATCCCATTTCAAAAGCTTCTTGAAAGGTCCCGATAGCATAATCCCAAAGCTCTACTTCACCTTGTTCATTTGTCGTATATTGCTTTCCTGCTAACGAAAGCACTTCTCCAGTTGATGGATTCATCATAACAACAAAAGCACGGTCTAAAAATGCAGATCCTGGTTTGCTTTTTGCATTTAATAATTCTTCTTCAATAATTTGTTCAACAGCAATTTGCAAATCCATATCAATAGAAAGAACAAGATCTTTACCGTTTTCACCTTCAGTAATTACTTCCTGATCAAGTGGATTGCCTGCCTTGTCTGTAATATTTTTTACCTTCTCTTTTTGTCCATGTAACACTTCTTCGTATTGCTTCTCAATATAGCTTTTACCTACACGGTCATTACGACTATATTCTTTGGCGACATAATAGTCTTCTACTTCAGAAGGTAATCCTTCCTTTGAAGATGTAATATTTCCCAATACTGTTCGAAAGGTATCACCGTATGGGTATTCACGTAACCAATCTGTGGTCGTATCCACACCAGGCAATTGAGCTAAATGTTCACTTACAACTGCATACTCTTCTTCAGTAACTTCATCATTCTCATTTTCACTTCTACTTTTGACGATTTGTGGTGTGAGTGCATATCCACTAAATTCTCTATATATTGCTAAGACTTCTAACTCTTGTCCAGTTATTGTGGCAAGTTCCTCTTCAGTGATTCTATCAAGCTGAAGCTTATATATATCTTTTGCTTCAAGTTCACCGTCATCTTCTTTGTTTAATTCTTCTTTTGTTATTTTTTCTAAAGCTTCTTCAGGGTGTGTTAACAGCCAAAAGTCTTTTTTATCACGTTCAGTTACACTTTCAGTATCCTTATCAATAAATATTGCAAGATCTCTCGCAACCTCGAGACGCTCATCCGCTGTTGTACCTTGAAAACCTGTATATGTAATCGCGTTTAACGGTATATTATCCACAATGACATTACCGTTCCTATCATATATTTTTCCTCTTGGAACGGATGCGCTAACAGTCACCTCTTCTTTTTTTTCAATTTCACGTTTGTAATCTTCCCCGTAAACGATCTGAGTAAGACCAAGCTTTAAAATCAGGGTAGAAAATAGTAAAAAAACGATAAAAAATAACACATTCAACCGAAATGGGAGATGATTCCTTTTCTTTTTATTTTTTTTCTGTTTCTTTTTCATTCATTCACCTACTACATTAATTATTTCATTAATATTTATTTTATATAATAGCAGCTGAATTTTCCATTGTTAAAATATGAAAAAGGCAATTCAACTATACAGATGAACCACCTTCTCGATTTCCAACTTGTTGAGTACATTCGTCAGCTTGTTTATTTGATTCTACATTTTTTTCATCTACAAACTCGATATTTCTTATAAAAAGATAAATGAACGCGTGACCGGTACCTATGATGGCTAACAAGATTGGGATACTTACTTGTTCATCAAAAAAAGAAACTGCGATTAAAAATAGTAAAATTGAGACAATCCTTCCACCATTTAAAAACAACTCACGTACGACAATATATTCAATTCTCATTTGTGCTGCATTCCATCCTTTGCCAATAACATCATAAGTTAATGAAATGTATGGAACTAAAAGCATCGGATAAGCAATTGCGATGGCGATGGCATACATAATGAGCTTTGTATAAGTGACATTAAACAATATTAAAAAAATGGACATATATAGCAACAAGCCACCTAATAAGATTGCCTTTTTTCGATATTTTTGTTTTATTAATCGCGTTGCTAAATAATATGCAACAAATGAAATAGCTGAATTAACTAACCCAAATGTCCCTAGTGCTAATTCACTATTCGTTGTAATAAATACTAAGACAGAAACAACAAAGACAAAGGTTCCTTCTCGTACACCTTGAAAAAAGTGCGCATTTGTAATATTTGCCCAATTTTTGTTATACCTTCGTTCTTGGATGATTCTCTTTAATACAAATTCACCTTCTGCCGCTCTTGGTTGTAAAAACAAGCTAAATATTACAGCCCCGATAAATAATGCAAGAGATATTGAAAAAATAACTGTGTAACCTGTGAATTTTTCCATTCTAGATATTATAAAACCCGCAGCTATTGGACCGATCATTCCTCCGAATGAAGTAACGATTCCTAAAAAGCCATTAAAAAAATCACGTGTTTCTGGTTCAGTTATTTCGAAGGTAAGTACATTGTAGGCCAACCAATAAAACCCGTATCCAATTCCAAGCAGTCCCCCAAGAACTATTAAATACCGAGACGCTTGATCACCAAAAAAAAGAACAGCTATAAAAAATATTGCAAGAAATGTTACACCTAGCCTTAGTACTAGAACGCGATCGATCTTCTTTGCCCATCTTCCCGCCACTATAAATGTTAATGGTTGCATAATAACAATTGATAAGTTGTAAATCCCTAAATCTTTAAATTGACCTGATTGCTTCCATAAATACACATTTACGAATGTATTTGATAAAGCAATACTTAATGCATACAGCCCTCCAATTATTAATAATAATAGTAAATCCTTATTAACATCCACATCACCAATTATCTTGCGTAAAGCCGACATTGAAAAACTCCCCTTCTTTATCTACAAAGTAGTTTTCCAATTAGGCGATTTAGTTATGTATATAGAAATAGGCTTTTTAAAATGACATATATGAAGCAGGCAAAGACTGTTGCTGTATAAATTATGGTTTAACATAAACATGAACACAACTATTAATAGGTTGGGAAATAAACGTAACATAAATTGGTTTTATTAAACAACATTAGAATAGCTTTTTTCGTAAACTCTGTTGCTTTTATTACGAAAGACAATAAATTATGCCGAAAAACAGCATAAATAAAACTTTATAACAAAAAAACAACAGAGATTGTATCCTCTGTTGTTTGAGTGTTTACTATTTATTTCGCAGCTGAATAAAGCTTTGCTACTTCATCCCAATTTACAACATTCCAAAAAGCTGAAATGTAATCTGGGCGACGGTTTTGATAGTTTAAGTAATAGGCATGCTCCCATACATCTAATCCAAGAATTGGCGTATTCCCATCCATAAGTGGTGTATCTTGGTTTGGTGTGCTCGTCACTTCTAGCTCACCGTTGTTAACAACTAACCATGCCCAACCTGAACCAAATCGAGTAGCTCCAGCTTTTGCAAACGCTTCTTTGAAGCTGTCAAAGCTTCCGAACTTATTGTTTATCTCATCTGCAAGCTCACCAGTTGGTGCGCCCCCACCATTTGGTGATAAAATCGTCCAGAATAAGCTATGGTTCGCATGACCTCCACCGTTGTTACGTACTGCAGTACGAGCAGCTTCAGGAACAGCGTCTAAGTTACCCATTAGATCTTCAATGCTTTTGCTTAGAAGCTCTTCATTTCCTTCTAATGCAGCATTAAGATTTGTTACATAAGCATTGTGATGTTTTGTGTGATGAATTGTCATCGTTTCTTTGTCAATGTGAGGTGCTAATGCATCATATTCATAAGGTAATTTTGGTAATTCAAATGCCATAATAATTCCTCCTCAAATTATGTAATGAATAGTGTTCAATCATAGACTTTTGAACACTAAATGTGAACTGGGCAACATTCATTTTCATAATTACTAAACATGAATGTTTCTTAAGTTCGTTGCTTATAGATTAGCAAATTTTCCACAATATTTCAATTAATTTGCTTGTAACAAACCCTAATTTACTATATGTATTTTTGACTCTTCTCATTCAATCAAACAAAAAAAGCCTTCAATATATTAATGAAAGGCTTGCTTAGATGGACCCTGCAGGACTCGAACCTGCGACCGGACGGTTATGAGCCGTCAGCTCTAACCAACTGAGCTAAGGGTCCATGTCAAAAGCTCCATATTACCATACTAACATTGTAAATCTTTCTTTACAAAGCAGTAAATAAAAAATATGTAATCATAATTAATTGGATGAACCCTTTTGCCACTACACCGCTTAAAAATCCAAATAATGACCCTAAGCCAATTTTTGTCGCCTCTTTAACATTTTTCTTGTGAACAACTAACTCAGCTACAACAGCACCTAGAAATGGTCCGAGAATGATCCCAGCTACTGGTATTACAAAAGGTCCTACTAACAAGCCAATTGTACTGCCCCATACAGCTGCTTGGCTTCCACCTAGCTTTTTGACACCGATTAGATTTGCTGCATAATCAGCACCAAATAATAACAAAACAAACGTTCCTTGGATCATCCAAAATAACATTGAAAATTGCTCAAAGCTAATTAGAAACCCATAAATTAAAAAACCAGCTACGATAAAAAGTACACTTGGAATAATCGGATATATTAAACCAACAAAAGAAACGATAAAACAGCAAATCACTATTATCCAAATTAATAACTCCATCACCAAGCCCCCTGATACTTGTTAATAGCAATTTCATACTAGCATCGTTCGTTTATGTTAGTCAATTAACTTACAAGGCTCTGTTCATAAACTTTGTTGCTATTTTTACTAAATATGGACGGTATAAAATCAGCAAGATGCCACGAACGGAGATGTATACTTGCTTAAATCTCAAGAACGGAACAATTTACGAATCTACAACAGAAAAACGAACTTATATTTGTTTGTTACAGCTATTCAGGAGACTAGATACCTAGGTTATAGTTTACTGTTTGCATATTTCTTATCACGAGAACAATTAAATGGAAAATAGCGTAAAACAAAGAGGTATGTTAAAAATCTAATTTCGATTTCTAACGTACCTCTTTTGTGATTGTATGCTTATTTTTACTCTCCTAATACCGCTTCAGCGATATTAACAGCGTGATCACCTATACGTTCTAAATTACTTACGATGTCTACAAATACAATACCAGCTTGTCCAGTGCATTTGCCTTCATTTAATCGTAAAATATGCTTTTTACGCAATGTTCGTTCCATCTTATCAATCTTGTCTTCTTTCTTCACAACTTCTCTTGCTAAATCTTTATCGTTTTCTTCAAGAGATTGAATTGCTTCTTTCACAGTGGAAATGGTTAATTCAAACATTTCTTTTAAATCAGCTTTTGCTAAATCAGTCATCTTCACTTTATTTGATAGCTGATAGTCAACCAACTCCACAATATTTTCAAAATGATCACCTATACGTTCAATATCTCGTACGGTATCCATTAACACTGAGTGCTCTTCTGATTCATTTTGTGACAATGAAGCTGAAGAGAGTAACACTAAATAATCAGTAATTTTCCGGTCTAAATTATTGATGGCACTCTCTAGTTGCATAGATAGATCAGCATGTTTCTGCAAATTGCTGTTTAAATATTTATGTGACTCTTCTAAACCTAGAGTAGCAAACTCACCCATTCTAACAACTTCTTCTTTAGCTTGACCTAATGCAATAGATGGTGATTGCTCAATAAAGTTAGGATCCAAATGCTTAGCTTTATATTCCACTACCGAATCATTACCAGGTATAAGTTTTGTTACAATATATGCCAATACACCTATAAACGGTAATTGAATCAACGTATTCGTTATATTAAAGGCTCCATGCGCGAATGCAATCGTCATTTCTGGATTTAAATTAAATGCCTCTTGTAGCATAATAACCAATTGTGTATAGAGCTTCAACCCAATTAGAAATATGGTTGCTCCAACCAAGTTAAATAGCACATGTGTTAAAGCAGCTCGTCTAGCTGCAACTGATGCTCCAATTGAAGCTAATATCGCAGTGATCGTTGTACCAAGATTATCACCAAATAAAACAGGCAATGCAGCGTTTAAATCCAACAGACCTTGACCATACAATTCCTGCAATATCCCAATGGTTGCACTCGAACTTTGCACGATGACAGTAAATATTGTTCCAATAGCAACTCCAAGAATTGGAATTTCACTCATGTTTACTGTTAACTCAGCAAATGATTCTAGTGAACGTAGTGGTTTCATCCCCGAACTCATTAGTTTCAAACCATAAAAAAGTGCACCAAAGCCAAATACTACTTGGCCAAAATTGTGAATTTTCTTATTTTTAAAGAAAAAGAGTAGGAGAGCACCTGCGGCTATAATTGGTAGTGCGTAATTTGACAATTTGATACCGATAATAAATGCAGTAACAGTCGTCCCAATATTTGCCCCCATGATTACACCAATTGCTTGTCTTAAATTCATAAAGCCGGCACTGACTAAACCAACTGTAATTACAGTTGTACCAGAGCTACTTTGAATTAACACTGTTACAATAATACCAGCTAAGACACCCATAAATGGGTTGGTCGTAAAGCGATCTAAGATATCTCTTAATTTGTCACCTGCGGATTTTTGTAGTCCATCTCCCATATACTTTATCCCAAATAAGAAGATACCTAAACCACCAATAAATTCAAAAATCATCTTTTGAACATCAAGTTCCACTTTTTCTACCTCCGAAAAATTATCTGACTAGTTTCGACACAAGCTTACAAAACCCTATACAATTATTAACGAAATCCATTAGAATTGTAAAGGTTTTTAATAAATAATTTACAATAGCTTAACAATCGAATGAAAGGTGGACAAATTCTGCTAGTGCTTTTCACAAAATAACTGCCAAAAGCAATATTTCAACTTATAAAATGACCATTCATATTAGACGTTGTTTTATAGTTTTCACCACGCTAAAATAATTATGAGAGAGAAAAAGAAAATAAAGGGGATTATTGAGATGTCTATTTTCAGACAATTAGTTAAAAGCTTATATTCAACTAATGATATAGCTAAATTTCGTTTTCAAGGTATAGGAAAAACAATTTTATATGTGTTTTTATTAACATTAATCTCCATTATACCTACAGCATATTTTATTGCCAGTGATATTTCCAAAGGTGTAAATAAAATAAATGATCTTTTTGAGTCAGACCTCCCTTCTTTTTACATTGAGGATGGTAAGTTATCTATTCCTGGCGAAGAACCAATTCTCATTTCAAAAGATGATTTTTCGTTAATCATCGACAGTCGTGAAAATATATCAAATAATGATGCTGTTAATAATATTGATGGTGATGGCTTGGCGTTGCTAAAAAATAGAGCTGTATATGTATCTAATGCCAATGAACAATCTTTTTATTACTCAAGCTTTGGAGATATAACATTTTCTAGTGATGATATGCAAAATGTTATAAGCACATTAGACTCGTTATTAATTATAATCATCCCTGTTTTCATACTTATCATGTATATTTTTTCTAGCGGCATGAAATTTCTAGGCATCACATTACTCGCGTTCATCGGGATGATCATAAATAGTGTCTTAACAAGAAAGATTACATATCGACATTCGTGGATATTATCTGCATATAGTGTAACAATCCCGACTTTATTTTTCACCTTAATGGGCACATTTAACGTCATAATTCCTGCACAATTTACATTAAATGTTATAATAAGTGTTATCATTTTGTCATTAGTCATTCAACAAATACCTATTCCGAAGAAATAAACAACACAGAGTAGACCTAAAAGAGTTTACTCTGTTTTGTTTTACCTTGTTTTAAAATTTTTCTCAAATAAATAACGTAAGTAGAACTATTGTAAACTTAACAATAAGACTAGCTCGGACTATTATTATTTATTATTAATATACATTCTTTACAAATTTTAAGGAATATTTTTATTGGACATGCATACATAGGTATAAAAGCTATGCAAACGGGGTGGAAATAATGAAGAAAAAAATGATAGGCATTATATTATTTTTATTTGTTATTTATATCTTTTATTATGACATAAGCATTGGCTCCTTACCTGTAATTGATTTACAAAAAAATGTGGAAGAAAAAACGCCATTAGTTGATGGGGATGAAACGCCATTAAATATACAGCAAATGGAATATCAGCTTATTCAGGTTAAAAGAGGCGATACAGTGATATCTATTGTCGAAGAGTTATATAATGGTCCCATTCCTGTTTCAATGGAACAGCTCTTAAATGATTTTGAAGCTTTAAATAATAATTTAAAACCAGAACAATTGCAAGCAGGTAAAACATATAAATTCCCTATGTATGACTATTAAGAATTCTGTTAAATTCTTGTCAATTTTATATTTTCACTGTTACAATATTCTATGAGCATAAAGATACTGAAATTAAAGCACATAAAAACAAATATATTTAGAAGATAATCCTTGAAGGAGAGATAAATACGTGAGTCAAATTATACATCGTACCAAAACTCGTCCAGTTAAAGTTGGTAATTTAACAATTGGTGGAAATAACGAGCTAGTTATACAAAGTATGACCACAACAAAAACGCATGATGTCGAAGCCACCGTAGCAGAAATTAAACGCTTAGAAGAAGCTGGATGTCAAATAGTTCGTGTCGCTTGTCCAGATGAACGAGCTGCCAATGCAATTGCAGAAATAAAAAGTCGCATAGACATACCACTTGTAGTTGACATTCATTTTGACTATAAGTTAGCACTCAAGGCAATCGAAGGTGGCGCAGACAAAATTCGCATAAACCCAGGGAATATTGGGCGACGTGAAAAAGTTGAAGCTGTCGTAAATGCTGCAAAAGAAAAAAATATACCTATTCGAATTGGTGTTAACGCTGGATCTCTTGAGAAAAAGATACTAGAGAAATACGGATACCCTACTGCTGATGGTATGGTTGAGAGTGCGTTACACCATATCAAGATATTAGAAGAACTTGATTTCCATGATATCATTGTATCTATGAAAGCTTCGGATGTAAATTTAGCAATCGAAGCTTACGAAAAAGCAGCAAAGGCATTTGATTATCCTTTACATTTAGGCATTACTGAATCAGGTACGTTATTTGCAGGAACAGTAAAAAGTGCAGCTGGCTTAGGTGCCATTTTAAGTAAAGGGATTGGAAATACACTTCGTATTTCTCTTAGTGCAGACCCAGTAGAAGAAGTAAAAGTAGCACGGGAATTACTTAAATCTTTTGGGCTTGCCTCAAATGCAGCAACATTAATTTCATGTCCAACTTGCGGAAGAATTGAAATTGACCTTATTAGTATAGCTAATGAAGTAGAAGACTATATTTCAACAATTAAAGCTCCGATAAAAGTAGCCGTTTTAGGCTGTGCTGTAAATGGTCCAGGAGAGGCTCGAGAAGCGGATATAGGGATTGCAGGGGCTAGAGGTGAAGGACTACTTTTCCGCCACGGTGAAATTGTTCGTAAAGTTCCTGAAGAAACAATGGTAGAAGAACTTAAGAAAGAAATTGATAAAATAGCAGCAGAACATTACGCAAAGCAGTAAACGGAAAAAGCTTGACATATAAATGTCAAGCTTTTTTTCATCATGTTAAAAAAATGGGAGTATAAAGATGCCCAGAACAATGGATACGATACCAATTCCTATCGCCCATGCCCCCATTCCTTCTGCTCCTCTTCTGCGGGCAACAAAACCTAATATGATACCTGCAGCTCCAAAAAGGATTGGAGCGACAAAAAGTGAAATGATCGATAGAGCCAAGGAAAGCCAACCTACCCAGTTATTTTCAACTTCCCTAGTACTACCTAAAGCTTGAACAGGTTCCGCAAACTCCGTTGATGTTTCTTCCATAAAATCCGCTTCTGGATCATTTCTATAGTTATCTCGATAGCCATCATCATTTCTTTCCTGAGCCATGTTTATATACCTCACTTTCTTATGTTAAAGAGGGGCATTATTTAGTATTGTTCTCTAGGAAAGAAATATTTGTGTTAATCTTTGCTTTTATTGGAAGCATCTTTGTATAAATTATCTTGCTATCATTGAAAAAGTACAATAAAAAAACTTTTTTCGATCATTCATGACCTTAAAATAAAAATTCTAGGAACTCAAGATGTATACCTGTTTATATCTCAATACGAAAAAAACAAATAAAATTCAGCATAACTCGGTCTTGTACATATCTCCATGAGACTTAAAAACGCGAAAATGAAAATACCTATAAAAACCTTAAAATCCAACTTATTATAGAACTCATTTATGCATTAGCACAAACTGGACATGTCCCATATACTTCAAATTTATGCCCGGAAACATCATATCCTTGAAAATGATCCGCCAATTGATTCATTGGACAAGAGTGAATTTCTTTCGTTTTCCCACATTGTAAACAAATAAAATGGTGGTGGTGTTCTTTCGTAGCACAAGTAAAACGGAAGTGCTTTTCACCAGATAGTTCAGTCATTTCTAATATATCTAACTTAACAAACAACGATAAATTCCTATATATTGTATCAAAGCTTAAACTAGGATAGTTATCTTTCATCCTCAACAGTACTTCACGGGCAGTTAAATATTTATCTGTATTTGAGAAAAGTTGTAGCATTTCTTCACGCTTACCCGTATATTTATATCCTTCCTTCTTTAATAAATTGATTGCACCAGCAACATTCATTTTTTCTTTCTCCCCACTCTCTTCGTGATTAGAACTAGGATTAATTCTATAACAGCAAAAAGAACAATCGTACCACCGGGTGCCACATCTAAATAATAAGCACTAAACAAACCAAAGAATACGGCTAATTGGGCAAACACAATTGACAAAATAATCGTTTGTTTAAACCCTTTACTAATACGTATACTTGCTGCTACAGGTAATGTCATTAATGAAGAGACTAATAAAATTCCGACAATTCGCATCGATGCAGCAATTGCCAATGCTACCATAACGATAAATAACAAATGCAACCATTTTGTATTCAGACCGCTAGCAGTTGCATGCTCTTCATCAAATGAAAGTAAAAATAATTCTTTATAAAATATGAAAATGATTACACAAACGAACATTAAAATAACTAAAATAGTCCAAACGTCACTCATACTTACAGCGCTCACACTACCGAATAAATACATGAATAGATCTGTATTAAAACCATCAGCTAGTGAAATAAAAACTACACTAAGCCCGATTCCAGTTGAGTGAATGATTGGTATTGCCAACTCTTGATAATGTTTATATACGGATCTAAGTTTTTCAATAAAAATGGAGCCTACTACAGAAAAGCCCATGCCCATATATAATGGGTTCATTCCTTGAAAAACTCCGAGTTTCTTTTCAACAAACAGACTTGCAGCTATACCAGCAAGTGTAACATGGCTTAACGCATCTGCAATCAAAGACTGTCGTCTAACAACTATAAAAACACCAAGTAAAGGTGCTAAAAAACCAATCATCATTCCAGTAATGAAAGCGTTACGTAAAAATTCATATTGAAAAATCTCAATTAACATCATTTATCCTCCATGGTTATGAGTTAAAACGTGGAGATGATGACCATAAAACGTAGATAATGCACCTTCATCAAGGCTTTCAAATTGCTCTGTTTTACCGTGAAAATGTAAAGTCTTATTTAAACAGGCAACATGTGACACTTTATCAGTAATTGTTCCAATATCATGAGTGACTAATAATAAGCTAATCCCCAAGTTCTGATTTAAGTCTTCTAACATATTGTAAAAGCTTTGAACATTTGTAGCATCTACACCTACAGTTGGTTCATCTAAAATTAATAAGGATGGGTCACTAACTATAGCTCGTGCAATAAAAACTCTTTGTTGCTGACCTCCTGATAACTCTCCAATATTTCGATTAGTAAACTGGCTCATTCCTACTGAAGCTATTGCTTTTGATGCAGCTAATTTATGTTCCTTGGAAAAAAATCGAAGTAAACCTACCTTCGAAGTCAACCCACTTAGAACAACTTCAAGCACTGTGGCAGGAAAACCACTGTTAAAACTGTTTGCCTTTTGAGAAACAAATCCAATTTTATGCCAATTTTTAAATTTGTGAATTTCAGTTCCAAACAATCGTATTGATCCAGATTGCGGTTTAATAAGTCCTAAAATACATTTTAATAAAGTTGATTTACCAGACCCATTTGGTCCTACTAACCCTAAAAATGCTCCTTGAGGCATTACTAAATTAATGTCCTCTAAGACATTCTCCTGCTCATAACCAAAGGTTAGATCACCAATTTCTAATATAGGTACATTATTATTTGTCATATCATCACCATTCTATCTTATTAGGAATCATTACGATTTAAACAACAAAATTATACATGAAGCTAGCTCTATTGTAAAGAAAGGCAACTTTCGTAACCCTTGTTAATCATTTCTTACATAGAACAACTTAATAAAGCTCCATGCATCTTCCACCTTTTCATAGCATAAAAGATGCTATGGAAACTTGTTATATATGATCAGCAACGATCATGCGAAAATATCCTAAAGTCATTAGTGTATAGCTGATTTAAACTTAGCTCCTCTCGTTTCTTGAGTGCTCATAATTGTCAAAAATGCATTAGCATCGATTTCATGAACGATCGATTTAAGTTTAGTTACTTCAATCCTTGTCACCACAACGTAAATTACTTCTTTTTCTGCATCTGTAAATCCACCTTTTCCCTTCAACTTAGTTGTACCTCGTCCAAGCCTATGTAATATAGCATCCGATACCTCTTCAAAATAATCGGAAACGATAATGACAGCCTTTGTTTCGTCTAGTCCTTGAATGACAGTGTCAATTGTTTTGAAAGCAATATAATATGTCATCACAGAATACATTGCTTCTTCAGTTCCAAAAACAAATGCTGCCCAAACAAAAATAAAAATATTAATAAACATAACAAACTCGCCTACTGAAAAAGGCAGCTTTTTCGTTAATAAAATCCCAAGAATTTCAGTGCCATCTAAAGATCCGCCATGTCTGATAACTAACCCTACCCCAACACCTAATATTAGACCTCCAAATACAGTTGCCAATATAGGTTCTGGTGTAAATGGTTCAACATTGTGCAGAAGTTGTTCAATAATAGCCAGACAAATAATACCGAACATAGAAGATATCATAAACGTCTTACCTATTTGTTTATACCCAGAATACATAAATGGGATATTTAGTAGAACGACTAACATTGCAAAACTTATATATGAAGGTGTTAAATAATCAATAATTAAAGAGACACCAATAATTCCACCATCAATTATATTATTTGGAACTAAAAATAACTCAATAGAAACAGCTACTAATCCTGCTCCAAATAAAATCATTATGAAGCGATAAAAAAAATGTAGTTTACTTTCTTTTTTATGTTGTCTTGTTGCCATGAGTCTCCCTCCTCAGTGTTGTTATATGTGCTTTAAATTTTCTTTGTATCATTATACTTGTTTCTCCTTGCAAATATGAAGCACCCTTGTTTTATGGAACATAATATTATTCAATATCATACTATGTGTAAGGGGAGGAGAATACAATGAAGCTTTTTCAACACGTGATTAATCAAAAAATAAAACATATGACCGTAAAAGATTTACTTAATTATAGTAAACAATATGACATTAAAATATCGAAGGCACAGGCAAGGCAAATTACAGAGCTTATACAAAAGAGAGATGTAGATATTTTTGAAGATAAAGAGCGAAAAAAACTCATTAAGGAAGTTGCCAAAATTACAAACCCAACTGTAGCTAAGAAAATTAACTCTTTCTTCACTAAATTTATTCAATAAAAGGCTGTCTAATATAAGTTAAGACAGCCCTTTAAATGTTTTGACACAGATCTGTAGGTACATAAATCCTTGTCAATATGTTGACATAGTGATTAAGCTAACCAGCCAAAATTTTTGTAAGTAAATTTGGATTATATTCTTTTTGATTTAACATTTCTATTTCAAATTTATAAGGTGGCTTTTTATTTTTCTTATCTTCCCCTACATATGGAGTTTCTAAGATTTTAGGTATATCTGAAAGTTGCGGATGATGAACAATGTAGCTAAGAGCATCATATCCAATGTGTCCAAACCCAATGTTTTCATGTCTGTCTTTATGAGAATTAGTTGGATTTTTACTGTCATTAATATGTAATACTTTTAAACGGTCAAGTCCGATCACTTGATCGAAATGTTGAAGCACACCATCAAAATCATTCACAATATCATAGCCAGCATCATGAGTGTGACATGTGTCAAAGCAAACAGATAACTTTTCGTTAAGCGTGACACCTTCGATAATTTGAGCTAACTCTTCAAAAGTTCTACCACATTCTGAGCCTTTACCTGCCATCGTTTCCAGAGCAATTTGGACATTTTGCTCAGGCGTTAAAACTTCGTTTAAACCTTCAATAATTTTGTTAATTCCTGCCTCTGCCCCTGCTCCCACATGTGCACCAGGATGAAGAACAATTTGTTTAGCACCTAAAGCTTCAGTTCTTTCAATTTCTGATCGCAAAAAATTGACTCCTAATTCAAACGTTTCTGGTTTTGTCGTATTACCAATATTAATAATATACGGGGCATGAACAACTATATCTTCAATACCATGTTCTCTCATATGAGCATGGCCAGCCTCAATATTCAATTCTTCAATTTTCTTTCTTCGTGTATTTTGTGGAGCACCAGTGTAAATCATAAAAGTATTTGCACCGTATCCCACAGCTTCTTCACTAGCTCCAAGCAACATTTTCTTTCCACTCATAGAGACATGGGAACCTATTTTTATCATACCATTCATCTCCCTTAAAATAATATCGTCATAGGTTTGATCACTTAGTTCTCTTGTTAATACGTCGCTGACGCTTCTTATATTGTTCCATATCGTTTTTCATTTTCTTTTTATAACCAGGCTTTACTTTAGAAGGTTTACGGACAATTTTTTTAGCTTCAATATCAAGCTCATTCACTTGTTTTTTGCGCTTATTCCGTTTATCTCTAGCTCCAAGCTCAACCCATTCGTTATTACGAAGATCCTGTTGTTTAAATGTAATCCCCATTTTTTCTAATTTTACTATTGCATCCTCATCTGAAGGATCATACAAAGTAGCTGCAATGCCAGAATAACCTGCTCTTGCAGTCCTCCCTACTCGGTGAACATAAAAATCTAGATCAGAAGGTATTTCAAAATTAATGACGTGACTAACCCCTTCAATATCAATACCTCTAGCTGCTAAATCTGTTGCTACAACATATTGAAAGTCTAAATCCTTAATTTGCTTCATCATTTTCTTCCGATCACGTGGTGATAAGTCCCCGTGAATTCTACCGACTTTTAAGCCTTTTTTAATTAATGAATCTGCAACTTCATCTGCCTTCACTTTAGTATTTGTAAAGACAATTGCTAAATATGGATTATACTTCAACAAGATATCATGTAAAATTTGAACTTTGTCTCGATGACGCGATGGTATCAGGATTTGCTCAACACTCGTAACAGTTACTTGGTTAGGTGCTACATGCGAATATTTTGGGTTGTCCATATATTTACGTAAAAACTGCTTTAATTTTTCTGGTATTGTAGCAGAAAAAACTAATATCTGTAATTTTTCTGCCATCCTTGCTGCAATTTGATCTACTTCATTAATGAACCCCATATCAAGCATTAAATCTGCTTCATCGACGACTAATGAATTAGAAGAATATACATGCAGCGCCTGTTCCTTTATTAAATCAAGTATTCTTCCTGGTGTTCCTACAACGATGTGTGGTTGTACCTTTAGCTTTTCAAGCGTACGTTGTTTATCTGTACCACCCACATAACATCGTGCCGTTATTTGTTCACTTCCATCATAAAATTTTGTGACCTTTAATACTTCCTGATAAATTTGATTAGCTAATTCACGCGTCGGTGCTGTAATAACCGCTTGTACTTCTTGTTTTGAAGGGTCTATATTGTTAATAACCGGTAACAAATAAGCATGTGTTTTACCTGTTCCTGTTTGTGATTGACCTATTACACTTTCACCTTTTAGAATCGAGGGAATCAAACGCTCTTGTATGTCAGTAGGTTTATAAAATTCCAAGCTATTAATCGCTTTAATTATAAAAGGCTTTAATCCAAATCTTTCAAATTGTGAGTTCATCGTATCTATACTCCTTATGAAACTATCCCAAATGAATTGTAAATTCCTCTGGAACACTCATTATAATTTCTACTAGCCAAAACATATCATCATTAGATTATAATGGATTTTATAAGAAAAGTGCAAGCTTGTCAGCAACTCCCTTAAGCGATGGAGCTTAATTGAATACTATTAATGCTTTTAGAAAGGCAAAGTTAAACGTCGTTACACTAGAATGTAGAGCATAATATTTAATAAGTAATAGGCTGTTTTCGTATAAAATGTTGTTTTTCATGCTAAAGGGCATCTTTTCTTCTATAAAACGATGACTGTTAAGTAACACGGTGTTGATATCTTCTATCTCAGAAACTATAGCAACAAAGTTTACGAATAGAGCTTAAATTAAAATATGATGCGATATGCTAAATGTAAACTATATTAAAAGTAATAGACGTACAAAAATCAAACTAAGACTAAATCAAGTACTTACTTTGATGAAATATAGGTCGATTAGCCACACCTTAAAGACAATTGTAAATAGTCGATCCTTCGAAATCCATATAAACACCTTCCTAATCAGTTTAACATTATTCCCTTTTCCGTAAAAAGTTTTGTTTGGCTTAAGCACTACAGTCTTATATCATCAGGATTCTATGCTTTGTTTACTTTTTACTATGGCCGATTTCGCATAGCATATTGTTTAACGTACTAATAAATAAACAGAAATACAACTAGATTTCGTGGCACCATTTCTTATAAAACGATGAATTTTGAGGAAAACAACATCTTTATCTATTAGTTAAGATACTTTAGGAACAAAGTTTACGAAC